>JAZNHM010000058.1:0-18408 GCA_045576955.1 Acutalibacteraceae bacterium
ATACTTATACTGTATATACTGTATAAAAATAATTCGAAATAGGAACTAAGATGAATGTAAAGTGGATAACTTTACATTTATAATTCTAAATCAGCAATATATCGCAAGGTTTTCCACCTTTTCCACCGAGTTATTCACACCTGCAAGCAAAAAAACTTTACAGCGTTATGCTGTAAAGTTTTTTTGCTTTACTGTATATATTCATTGCAATATTTAATGTATATTATAATACATATATATTGGTTTGCAGGAATACTTTCAAATCTGCCTTAAACCATTCTGTTGCCCTTTACAAAAACGGCTTTTATTTCTGAAAAATCTTCTGATAGAATCAAAAAATCTGCGTTCTTACCAACGTCAATACTGCCAGTTTTATCATCAACTTTTATTGCTCTTGCGGGGTTGATTGTGAGAGATTTTATTGCTTGTTTAAGCGGAATTCCAAATTTGAGAAGGTTCTGAAATTCCTCAAAAAGATTTGTACTGCTGCCTGCAAGAGTGCCGTCCGCAAGACGGGCTGCATCGGTTTTATAAATCTTCTGTCCGCCTAACAGATATTCTCCTTCTTCAAGTCCGGCAGACATTGTTGCATCACTGATAACAACTGTTCTGTCTTCTCCGAGAGCATTGAATGTTATTCTTAATGTAGCGGGGGAGATATGGATTCCGTCGCAGATGAGTTCGGCAAAAATATTTTCGCTGTCAAGAACGGCGCCGACCATTCCGGGTTCCCTTGAACTAAGACCGCTCATTGCATTATAAAGATGTGTTGCGTGGGTGATTCCCCATGCGAAAGCCTCTTTACCCTTTGCATAGTCTGCAGTAGTGTGTGCGGCTGAGACAGAGCATATCTTTGAAGCTTTTTCTGTAAACTCCTTTGCGCCTTCTCTTTCAGGTGCAATATCAACAAGTTTAACTGGACAAATCGAGTTCAGTTCGCTGAAAAGATTAAAATCGGGGTTAATAATGTGCGCACCGTCCTGTGCACCTTTTTTCTCCGGAGCGATAAACGGACCTTCCATATTGATTCCGTGAATATATGCGCCCTCTTCTTTGCCCATTGTATCAGCAATAAACTCAAAGCTTTTTTTGAGAATTTCCGCAGGCAATGTCATAGTTGTGGGGCAGAAAGATGTGATGCCGTTTTTGGCGAGCCATTTGCTCATGTTTGCCGCAGAATCAGGTTTTCCGTCTGTTGCATCAGCAAGATTACATCCGTGAATATGTATGTCGATAAATCCGGGCAGAACGACACATCCTGAAAAGTCAAGACCTTCATTGTTACTTCTGCCGATTGATTTTATAATTCCGCCATCAAATTCAATATCGGCTCTGATGGGTTCAAATTCGGAGTTATATATAGTTGCATTTTTAATTATCATAATATCACCACCATGTATTATTGTAACATAAAATGAAAAAATCCGCAACTAATGTTGCGGATTAAATAATCAGATTCTGTCTTCAATGTAAGTAACGAGGTCACCTACTGTTTTGATTTTATCAAGTGCATCATCGGAAAGTTCAATGTCAAATTCGTCTTCGATTGACATTGCAAGGTCAACAAGGTCAAGGCTGTCTGCACCAAGTTCGCCTGTGATTGATGAACCTTCTGAAATAATGCTCTGGTCAACTTCGAGCTGTTCGCTGATGATTTTTTTGAGTTTTTCGAATACCATTTCTTAATCTCCTTTTAATGTGTTTATTTCTCAAATTCAAACAATATAAATATTATTGAATAAAAATTGTTTTGTCAATAGTAATTTTTGAAAATATGGAATATAATCGTCGAGCAAATCAATAATAACAAAAAGGAATGGTGAATATGGAAATTATAATTGATTTACTGAAAGCGTTTGCAGTGGGCGGTGCGATTTGTCTTATCGGGCAGATTCTGATTGATTTAACGAAGCTGACACCCGGAAGAATATTGGTTGCATTTGTTGTTGCGGGAGTAGTATTGACGGCTGTCGGAGTTTACGAACCGCTCACTGAATGGGCAGGAGCAGGAGCAACGGTTCCTCTCACTGGCTTTGGTTACCTTATGGCAAAAGGGATTGAAAAAGCAATTGCCGACCAAGGCATTAGGGGAATTCTGACCGGCGCATTTACCGCTGCATCGGGTGGTGTTACGGTGGCAGTTCTTTGCGGAATTATCGCTTCATTTATTGCAAAACCAAAAGAAAAGTAATCCGTCCGTACAATAATATATTAATTAAAAATTCATTTTTGTCAACTCGGGCAGGAGTATCTTAATAAAATCTTAGAAATTGAAAAGAAAAATCCCTTGCCGTAAAAGCAAGGGGAGCTTTGAGTTTTATTTATGCTTCTTCACAGCAGGAGCAGGATACGTAGTTTTCTTCACAATCTGCAACTGCGTTTTTCTTGTCGAGATATTTTTTTACTGCGAAATAGATTGCAGCAGCAGCGCCTGCAATAGCAACAATAATTCCGATAACTTTAAGTGCTTTCTTCATTTTTAATTAACCTCCCGAGAGAAATTTTATTTAAATTTATTATATCTTAATTGTTCTTGGTTGTCAATAATTTAATAACCGCGGTCATAAAAAATTTACAACCACGGTCATCTTTTGCGTTTTTAGTTTTTCTGCGCAGAACTTATTTAATAAGCTGTGCGAGAGCTGACTTCTTGTGAGCAGCATTGTTCTTGTGGATAAGACCCTTTGCAGCTGCCTGATCAACCTTCTTGATTGCTTCTCTAACAAGGGCGTTTGCTTCGGGAGCATTTGCTTCAACGGCTGCGTGAGCCTTTTTGATAGCTGTTTTGAGAGCTGTGTTGCGTGATTTGTTTCTTGCAGCTCTAGTCTTGTTAACAAGAACTCTCTTCTTTGCTGACTTAATATTGGGCATAACGACACCTCCTTCTTCATATAGGTGATTATGATAACACATTTTTTTGATAAATGCAAGAATTTTTTGAAAAATATTTGAAACTTTCTAAAAAATATTGCAATTAATAATACTAAACATTTCGAAAAAAATCAAGAGGTAAATGAAAATATGAATTTCAGAACGGATTTGGCACTTGAAAGATGCGAAAATTTAAGCAACAAGGACCTTGAGGGGATAAAAATCGAAAGCTATGATTCTGATGATGCAAGGGTTACGCGTATTGATGTTCTGAATGAATACGGAGCAAAAACGGTCGGTAAACCAATAGGCATATATGTTACTGTCGAAGTTGCACCGTTTGCTAAACACGCACAGTTCATCGATAAAAGTCTTGGCTGTGTAACAGAAGAAATAAGAAGGATGCTACCTGATAATGGCAGTGTTCTTGTTGCGGGACTCGGTAATTCAAAAATAACTCCTGATGCGCTTGGACCGAAATGTGCATCAATGATTTTTGCAACCCGTCATATAACGGGTGAACTTCTTAAAGAAACCGGATTTGGCGGACTGCGAAGCGTGAGTACATTTTCAACGGGAGTGCTTGGCGAAACGGGTGCGGAAGCGGGAGAAGTGATAAAGGGCATTGTAAAAATGGTGAAGCCTGATGTTGTTATAACGGTTGATGCACTTGCGGCACGTGATGTGGGAAGACTCGGAACGACAATTCAAATGTGCAATACCGGCATTGTTCCGGGATCGGGAGTGGGGAATGCAAGGCTTGAGATAAGTGAAAAAACAATCGGTGTTCCGGTTATTTCAATCGGAGTGCCGACGGTTGTGGATGCTGCAACGCTGATTTTTGATCTTGCAGGCGATATCGATGATAAGAAGCTTCCCGACAACTCAAAAAATATGATGGTAACACCGAGAGAGGTTGATCAGATGATTGAAAGAGCCGCAAAGCTGACTTCTTTGGCGATTAATTGCGCGCTACAACCCGATATCAGTCCCGAGGATATGTTGATTTTAACGTCATAAAACGAAAAAAATGCCGATTGCAGAGTTGCAATCGGCATTTTTGGGTTTAGAGGAACTACATATTGTGTGTTGAATTTGCTGTCGATACAAGAATGATTTTTTTACTAATTTTTTTTGAAAAATACGAAAAAAATACTTGCATTTATATGGGGAAGGTATTATAATTAAGGGGACGTTAGGGTGAGTTTGGGGGAAAATGCAGACTCGAGGAAATTTTCGGAAGAAGGAGGAATGGGAATGTCGTTACTTTTGGCAGGAAAAGAGTCAAGAAGATTTGACCAGGTCAACAGAATAGCGCTTCCTACCTGCTTCAGAAAAGAAATCGGTGAAACTGCAATTCTTATGAAGTCTGTTCATAAAGAGCCTTGCTTGCTTTTGTTTTCAGAACAAAGCTGGGAGGATTTCAGCTACGCATTCATTTATTCGTTCGACGATCCTTTGAAGCGAGCTAAAGCCCAGAGACGCCTTGCTGACAGAGTTGAAAAGGTCACGATTGATAAGTCCGGCAGAATTTCCATCAAAGATGAATTCAAAGCATATGCTTTTTTAACCGATGAGGCTTATTTCGTGGGTATGATGGACAGAGTTGAAATTTGGAACGCTGAAAACTGGAATGCTTTCAATTCCGATGATGATGACGATGACGATTTCTTCAGCGGTATCAATTACAGTGCACCGAGGAGGACGAATTGAGCGTGAAGCCTAACGAATTTCACCATATTCCGGTGCTTTTCAACGAAACGATTGATTCGCTTAATATAAAGCCCGATGGAATCTATGTTGACTGTACTTCGGGTGGCGGCGGTCATTCGAGTGAAATAGCAAAACGTCTTGACGGCGGACGGCTTATTTCGATAGACAGAGATCCACAAGCAATTGAAACGCTTAAAGAAAGGCTTCTGCCGTTCGGTTGCGTAACAATTGTTCATGATAATTTCTTTAATATCAGGTCTATTCTCGATTCTTTGGGCGTGAGTGAGGTTGATGGTATACTTGCCGACCTTGGAGTCAGCTCACACCAGCTTGACGAACCTTCAAGAGGTTTTTCATTCCATCATAATGCACCTCTTGATATGCGAATGAGTCTTGAAGGATTGAGCGCCGCTCAGGCTGTTAACACGCTTTCGCAAAGCGAATTGCAGAGAATCATATTTGAATACGGCGAAGAAAAATTCGCCCCGTCGATTTCAAGGGCTATCGTCAAGGCAAGGGATGAAAAACCTATTGAAACGACGTTTGAACTTTCTGACATAATCAAATCTGCTATGCCTGCTGCAGCAAAACGTGACGGGCACCCCGCCAGAAAAACGTTCCAGGCAATTCGCATTTTCGTAAACTCAGAGCTCCAAGGACTGGGCGAAGCGGTTAATGATATGTTTGAATGTTTAAAACCCGGAGGCAGAGTGAGCATAATCACTTTCCATTCACTTGAGGATAAAACGGTGAAACATCAGTTTTCAACTCTTGCAAAAGGGTGTACCTGCCCCAAAAATTTTCCGGTATGCATTTGCGGGAATGCACCCAAGGCAAAAGTGTTTAAAGCAGTTGCGCCGGGTGCAAAAGAACTTGCCGAAAATATGAGAAGCCGCAGTGCAAGGCTTCGCACGGCAGAAAAACTTTAAAACAGCCGATAACACATAAAGTGTTTCGGATGGCACTAACATTGTTGCTTACAATTACATCGATTCAAAGGAAGGAGGAAGAAATATGTCTGATTTTAATCGCAGCGAGGCTTATGATCTTTCACTTTTTGATATGCCCGTTATCCGTTCGTCAGCAGCACCGCAGATTGAAAAAGACCCTGCGCTTAAGCCTGCAAAACCAAAAACGCCTGTTCAGGTACGCAGAGAATCTGTTTCTTCCGTACTTCGTGCGCTGAAGCTTTTTGTTGTTTCTGCAACGCTTATGCTGCTTTTCGGAGCAGTATTGTTTTCGAAAATCAACCTTGTGCTTATTGAAAACGAAAAGGCGGAGTTTGAAGCAAAAATGAGTGAAGCTCGCAGCGAAAATACGAGACTTGTTATGCAGCTTAACTCATCCGCATCAATCGAAAAGGTTGATGCATATGCAGTCTCGGTTCTGGGAATGCATAAGCTTGAACGTTACCAAATACACTACTTTGAAAACAGGGATGGCGACAAAGTGGTTATGGCACACGGAAGAGCGGTTGAAGAGAAAGCCAATGCAGACGGTTGATGGCTTAATTAAATTTTGTCTGCATATGCACGGCTTGAAGTTGCATATACATATTAAAAAGTTATAGTCAAGGCTGTCTCAATTTCAGCGAGTCAAAAGTGTTTTCGGTGTAGGTTTCATCGGGAATCAGGTTTTTGCACGCTGATTTTTGGGACAGTATCTTTTTTTTACAGATTTTGACGGTTTTTTTATATCCGGAGGGAGAAAAATTTTGAATATTTTTAATATATTTAAATCAAAAAATAAAACGACGCCCAAAAGAAGAATGTATAACCGTGCGCGTTTTATATTTGTGTTGCTGTTGCTTGTGTTCCTTGTAACAGCTTTTAATCTTGCGAAAATTCAGCTTATAGATAGTGAAAGCTATAAGCTTAAGGCGGAGGAAAATCAGCTTCACGATACCGAGATATCAGCTGAAAGAGGAATAATTTATGATGCAAACGGTACTGTGCTTGCTAAAAGTGCCTCGGTTTGGAAAATATATATAAGACCGAACCGAATAGAAGATGAAAATTTCAAAAACGACCTTTGCAGAAAGATTTCGGAAATAACCGGAGTGGAGCTTGAAGATATAAAAGAAAAGGCAGATAAAAATAAATATGCCTATCTTGTTATCAAACGTCAGGTGGAATTTGAAGAGAAGGAAAGACTTGCCGAGCTTCTTAATCAGTACTATGCGTACAGCGTAATGGAGGAAAACAATAAAGGCGATCTTGAAAAGGTCGAAAAGAGAATCTATTACAGCTCAGCTCTCGGAATTGACCCTGATGTAAAGCGTTACTATCCTTACGGAAATCTCGCATCGTGTGTTCTTGGCTTTACCGGAACGGACGATATCGGAAGACTTGGTGTAGAGCTTGAATACGATACAGTGCTTACCGGTACACCCGGCAGAATTATAACGGCTCAGAACGGCAAGAGCGATGTTATGAGTCAGGAGTTCGAAACCGTTTATGATGCGGTTCAGGGAACAAGTCTTGTTCTTACTATTGACGAAGTTGTTCAGCGTTATCTTGAGGATGCTCTTGAGCAGGTTTATGTTGATTCAAAGGGCGTCGGTGCTCACGGCGTTGTTATGGACGTGAATTCAGGAGCAATACTTGCGATGGCATCTCTTCAGAATTTTGATCTTAATAACCCTCAGAGTCTTACCGATGATGAGAAAAAAGGGCTTGAAGAAGCATATCCGGATGAAACGGAAAGAAGTGCGGCGCGCAATAATCTGCTTTATTCGAGATGGAGAAATTTCATTGTCAGCGATACTTATGAACCCGGTTCTGTTTTCAAAATAGTTACAGCGGCAGCGGCACTCGAAGAAAATGCAGTTTCGCCGGATATGTCATACAGCTGTTCAGGCAGAATTCAGGTGTCTGACAGAACGATAAAATGCCATAAGAGAGACGGTCACGGAACACAGAATCTCAAGCAGGGTCTTATGAATTCCTGCAACCCGTTATTTATAACAGTCGGTCAGAAACTCGGAAAAGATAAATTTTTTGAATATTTTGAAGCATTCGGCTTCACAGAAAGAACGGGAATTGACCTTCCTGCCGAGAATATGCCCGTTTCGGGTGTTAACTATCATTCACTCAGCAGTATGGGTATAGTTGAGCTTTCGAGTTCATCTTTCGGCCAGTCATTCCAAGTTACACCTATTCAGATGGTAACAGCAATAAGCGCAATTGCCAACGGCGGAAAGCTTATGACACCCTATGTTGTTGACAAACAGCTTGATGAAAACGGAAATGTTATTAGTCAGACACAGCCTGTTGTAAGACGTCAGGTTGTTTCCGAACAGACGGCGGCAACTATTGCCGATATGATGGAAGCTGTTGTAACTTCCGGTACAGGTAAAAATGCCTATGTTGCAGGTTACAGAGTGGCTGGTAAGACAGGTACATCGCAGAAACTCGGCAAAAAAGGCGAATATGTTGCGTCTTTCGGTTGCTTCGCGCCTGCCGATGACCCTGAAATTGCAGTTCTTATTCTCGTTGACGAACCGGTAGGTCAGATTAACGGCGGTCAAATTTGTACACCCGTTGCGGCTCAGGTTGTTGAAAAGACTCTTGAATATATGGGCGTTGAGCGCCAGTATAATGAAAAAGAGCTTCAGCTTCTCGACACCAACGCACCAAATATTGTCGGCAGTGCAGTAAGTGATGCAAAGGCAATGCTTACAAATGAAGGTTTTGAGGTTAAGGTGGTAGGCAAGGGCGAAACGGTGCTCAGTCAGATGCCTGCATATAATCAGGCGATGCCTCAGAATGGCGTTGTTGTTCTGTATACCGAAAAGGATGCAGAAAGAGTTACCGTAGAGGTTCCCGACCTCAGACAGATGACGGTTTCTCAGGCTAATAAATATGCTCTCTCGGCAGGGCTTAACATCAAAATTTCGGGTAATGCTCTTAATGCAGGCGAGCTTATTTCTTATGGTCAAAGCATTGAACCCGGAGAAGAGGTAGAATACGGTAAAACGATAACGGTTTATTTTAAATCTAACGTTGGTGTCGATGACTACGCAGGATAATTACGGAGGACAAAAGATGTTTCTTGATATAATTTTAAAGGATCTCGGTATAAACGGGGACTTTGAAAACAGAGAGGTTACGATGATAACCGATAATTCCGCAAAGATTTGCGACGGATGTATATTTGTTTGCATCGAGGGCAGACGCTTTGATGGACACACAAAGGCAGCAGAGGCTCTTGAAAAAGGTGCAGCAGCAGTCGTTGTTCAGAAGGATTTGGGACTTAAAAATCAGATTCTTGTTGAGAACACAAGAAGCGCATACGCCAAAATCTGTGCCGCATTTTTCGGTCATCCCGAAAGAAAACTTAAGATAATCGGCGTTACCGGAACAAACGGAAAAACAACATCGTGTTTTATAATTAAGTCAGTACTTGATAAACTCGGTTATAAAACAGGACTTCTTGGCACGGTAAAAAATATCGTAGGCGATAAGGAGTATCCCGCTGTGCTCACAACTCCTGATTGTTATGACCTTTTCGGACTTTATGCTGAAATGGTTGAATACGGATGCGAATACTGCGTTATGGAGGTTTCTTCTCAGGCACTCGACCAGAGAAGGGTTGACGGCGTTCACTTTGATGCTGCAATTTTTACAAACCTTACGCAGGACCATCTTGATTATCATGGCTCGTTTGAAAACTACAAAGCGTCAAAACGCATGCTCTTTGAAAATTCGGATGTCGCAATCCTCAATATTGATGATGAAGCAGCTTGGGAAATGGTTGAGGGAACAAACTGCAAGGCAGTTACTTGCTCCGTTGAAAACAACAACTGTGATTATTCGGCAAAGAATATCAGAAACGATGCTTCGGGTGTGAAATATGAGCTTGTAAGCAATTCAAACATCGGCAGAGTTAAATTCCGCGTTCCCGGTAAATTCTCGGTTTATAATTCGATGGGAGCGGCTGTTTGTCTTGTTGAGCTTGGCATGGATTTCAGAGAAGTGCTTGATGCTCTTGCGGAATGTATTGGCATTCCGGGCAGAATGGAAATTGTTCCTACGGAAACTCCCTATACGGTAATCATTGACTATGCGCACACACCCGACGGCCTTGAAAACGTTCTCAATTGTGTTCGTGAAATAACAGAAGGCAGAGTTATTACCGTTTTCGGCTGCGGAGGCGACAGAGATAAAACAAAGAGACCCATTATGGGTGAAATTGCAACAAAGCTTTCGGATGTTGCGGTTATAACTTCCGATAATCCCAGAAGCGAAGACCCCGAGTCGATAATTGAGGACATTACAGCGGGCATAGGCAAGCACAATTCCAAGGTTATCGTTGACAGCGACAGAAAGAGCGCAATCAAAAAGGCTCTTGATACCGCAAAGGCGGGAGATATTGTTATTCTTGCAGGTAAGGGGCAGGAAACCTATCAGATTCTTGCAAGCGGCAAAATCCACTTTGATGAACGTGAGGTTGTTGCTGAAATACTTTCAGAAAAGGCCGGGGATAAAAAATGATTCCGATGACATTCAAAGAAACGGCGCAGGCAGTCGGTTCGTCAAGCGTACTTGAGGGTGCTTATGACTGCATTTGCACCGACACAAGAAAAATAACACCCGGTTGTCTTTTTATTGCGATAAAAGGCGAGAATTTCGACGGTCACGATTTTGCTGCAAAAGCAGTTGAAAGCGGTGCAAAAGCGGTTATCTGCGAAAAAGACTGTGGACTTGGTGACAGCCAAATTTTGGTTAAAAATACCCGTCTTGCTCTTCTTGACCTTGCGGGTCATTACAGAAGAAAATTTAATATTCCTGTTATCGGAATTACGGGAAGCGTAGGCAAAACAACAACGAAGGAAATGACCCACGCGGTTATGTCATCTAAATATAATACCCTCAAAAATGAGGGCAATCTCAATAATGAGATTGGAGTTCCTTTGACTCTTTTCAGACTTGATGAAACCCACGAAGCTGCAGTTATTGAAATGGGAATGAGCGGTTTTGATGAGATTTCAAGAATGACCAAAGCGGTCAGACCCGATGTTGCGATAATCAGCAATATCGGTGTATCCCACATTGAAAAGCTCGGTTCAAGAGAAGGTATTCTCAAGGCGAAGCTTGAAATCCTTCACGGAATGAAGGCTGATGCTCCTGTAATCCTCAACGGTGATGATGATATGCTTGTCACCGCTGATGCGGGAACACATCCCGTAATTTATTACGGAGTTGAAAACGTTAATTCATTTTTTAAGGCATTCGATATTACCTCCAAAGAAAGCGAAACCGAGATGTCGGTCGGTTCCGCGAGCGGTTCGGGCAGGGTGAGCCTGCCCTTCCCGGGCCGTCACAATGTTTACAATGCTCTGGCGGCAGTTGCGGCAGGTATGCAGTTCGGAATAAGCGTTCAGGATGGACTTGATGCACTGAAAAGCTATGTTCCTGCAGGTATGCGTCAGAGAATCAATAAAAAATGCGGAATAACATTCATTGAGGATTGTTACAATGCAAGTCCTGATTCTCAAGCAGCGGCGCTTTCGGTTCTTGCAGGTATGAACGCAAAGAGAACAGTTGCAGTTATCGGTGATATGCTTGAACTCGGTGATGTAAGCCGAGATGCTCATTACGGAGTCGGCAAAAAAGCTGCGGAGAATAAAATTGATGCAGTGTTTACTTACGGCGAACGCAGTCTTGAAACCGCAAAGGGTGCGATGGATGGCGGCGTTGCAGATGTCAGAAGCTTTAACGATAAAGCTGAGCTTTCGAAAGAACTTTCTTCTTTTCTCAAAGAGGGGGATGCGGTTCTGTTCAAGGCAAGCAGAGGCATGAAGCTTGAGGATGTAATTTATTCCGTTTACGAAACTCTTGAATAAGGAAGGTATGCATTGATATGAATACCGCAGCGGCAATTCTGACCGCAGGCATTGCAGGTCTTGTTATAACCGGAGTGCTCGGTTTTGTTATGGTACCGTGGCTTCGTAAGCTGAAATTCGGTCAGACTATTCTTGATATAGGCCCGAAATGGCATAGCACCAAGCAGGGTACACCTACAATGGGTGGTCTGATGTTCATTATCGGTACGGTTGCCGCAATCCTTCTTGCTGTTATTACGGATAAAATTATGGGTGGAGATATAACAGCTTCGGGCAGTCTTGTGCCGTCCGAAATGTATACAAAGCTATGGAGCGGAGTGCTTATGGCGCTCGGCTTCGGCTTTATCGGTTTTGTTGACGACTATATCAAGGTTGTCAAACGTCAAAATCTTGGCCTTACAATAAAACAAAAAACGCTGTTACAACTTCTTGTGTGCATTGCATATTTGACAAGCCTTTATATGGGAATGCAGGGTGCACCTCATATGTTTGTTCCGTTTATCGGAACTCTTGATATCGGGTTCTTTCATTGGATATTCGGCATTTTTGTTATATACTCAACAGTGAATGCGGTTAATTTTACCGATGGAATCGATGGCTTGTGCGGAAGTGTTACGCTGACGGCGGCGGTTTCTGTCGGAATTATTGCGGCGCTTAAAGGTCTTTTCGGATTTTCAATGGCGTCTGCCGCACTTGCAGGTGCTTGCTTCGGATTTGTTCTTTGGAACAAAAATCCCGCAAAGGTTTTTATGGGCGATACCGGCTCAATGTTCCTCGGCGGAATGGTTGTTGCTCTTTGTTATGCAATCGGGTGCCCTGTTATTCTTCTGCTTGTGGGAATAGTTTACGTTATTGAGGGACTTTCCGATGTGATGCAGATTGTTTATTACCGTGTGACGGGTGGTAAAAGAATCTTTAAAATGGCACCGATTCACCATCATTTTGAAATGTGCGGCTGGAGCGAAAAGAAAATCGCTTTGGTTTTCTCTGCTGTTAACATTCTCGGAGGGGCGGCGGCAGTTGCCGTTATGTATTACGGCGGATATATTTAAATAATTCAGAGGAGTGAGAATAAAGCTTGAAAAAAGAAATATTAGGATATTTCGGTATTTTTTATACAATCCGTGATTTGTTTAAGAGGAAGAAAAAGCTGAGAGATTGTTTCTCAACAGGACCTCTTGATATAACTTTTCTGACGCTTGTTATCGCGCTTCTTGCAATCGGAATTGTAATGATGTTCTCTGCAAGCTATATCAATGCGTGGTATGATTCAAGTGTTACGGTAAAAAATGACCCTTATTATTATGTAAAAAATCAGTTGCTTTTTGCGGCTATCGGCATTGCGTTGATGATAGCGGTTTCGTTCATCAATCCTTCAATTTTCAGAGATGCATCGGGAACAATAATGGTTATCTCCCTGCTGTTGCTCCTTGCGGTTCTTGCCTTTCCCTATGAAATTCCGGGAAAAGAAGAATTCAAACGATGGCTTTATATTCCCGTTGTCGGCTCTTTTCAACCGTCGGAAATTGCAAAACTCGCAATCGTTATGTTTCTTGCATTCAGTATGGAACGTCATCACAAGCTCGTTGAAAAACATTGGTGGATGATTATTCCTTATGTATTGTTTGTTGGCCTTGTTTGTTTGCTTGTATATTTGGAAAACCACGTTTCAGGCACCATTCTGATTCTTGGCATCGGAGTGGCAACAATTTATTTCGGCGGAGTCAGGATCCATTGGGCAATTTATGCAATCGGAATTGTCGGCATTGCTGTGGCAGCGATATGGTTTGTTATGAATGCGGATGATATTCTCAAAGGCTATGCCAGTGAAAGAATCCGCATATGGCTCAAGCTTCTGACGGGTGAAGAGCTTACTGCTGCTGAAACAAGAGGCTCGGGTTGGCAGAGTCTGCAGTCGCTTTACGCAATCGGTTCAGGCGGGCTTTTCGGACTTGGATTCGGCAACTCAAAGCAGAAGCATATGTATCTTCCCGAACCGCAGAATGACTTCGTTTTTGCGGTTGTCTGCGAAGAACTTGGCTTTGTCCGTGCGATTCTCATAATTGCACTTTTCATTCTTCTTGTTGCAAGAGGATTTGTCATAGGTCTGAGAGCGAGAACAAGATATGAAGCCATGCTTGCGATGGGTATCAGTTTCCAGGTTGGTCTGCAGGCGGCGCTGAATATTGCTGTTGTTACGGCAACTGCTCCGAACACGGGCATCAGCCTTCCGTTCTTCAGCTACGGCGGCACTTCTCTTGTTATGCTTCTTGTTGAAATGGGCATAATTCTTTCGATATCAAGAAACAGCGAAAGGAAAAAGAAATAATGTTTGATAACAAAAAAATTCTTATTGCCGCGGGCGGTACGGGTGGTCATATAAATCCCGCTCTCGGTACTGCCGGATTTATAAAAGAAAAGCATCCGAGCGCAGAAATTGCATTTGTCGGCACTGCCGATAAAATGGAGGCAAAGCTTGTGCCTCAGGCAGGATATGAACTTAAAACAATTGAAATCAGTGGCTTTTGGAGAAGTTTTTCGGGTGAAGCAATAAAGCATAATATCCTTACCGTAAAAAGACTTCTTCGTTCATCATCGCAGATAAAAAAAATAATAAATGAATTTAAACCTGACCTTGTTATCGGCTACGGCGGTTATGTCAGCGGTCCCGTTCTCAGAATTGCCGCAAAAATGGGTATACCAACTGCGATTCATGAGCAGAATGCATATCCCGGTGTTGCCAACAAAGCTGTTGCTGGCAAGGTGGACAGAGTTATGCTTACTGCAAAGCAGGCAGAGCAGTATATGAATCCGAAAAATCCCTGTGTTGTGACGGGTCTGCCCATCAGAGGAGATATCCTTAAGGGCGACAGAGATTTTGCAAGAGCAGAGCTTGAAGTCGGGAACAAACCACTCATTATTTCAATGGGCGGCAGTCTTGGTGCAAAACCTGTGAATGATGCTGTGTTTGGTTTGATTCTTAATAAATATAAAGACAACGACTGTGTTTTCCTTCACGCAACGGGAAAGAACGCAGAGCAGTTTAAAGCAGAGCTTGAAGAAAAAGGTGTAAGTCTCAAATACAACCCTCATATCAGAATAGTTGAGTATATCGATATTCCCAAATGCCTTGCTGCGGCAGATTTGGTCATATGTCGTTCAGGAGCAAGCACTCTCAGCGAGCTTCAGGCACTCGGTAAGCCTTCAATACTTATTCCGTCACCTTATGTTACGGAAAATCATCAGTACCACAATGCAATGGCTCTTGTTGATAACGGAGCTGCTGAAATTCTTGAAGAAAAAGACCTTACCGCTGATTCGCTGACAGAGCGTGTCAACATTCTTCTTTCCGATAAATCAAAACTTGAAGAAATCGGTATTAACGCAAAGAAAATGGCGGTTGTTGATGCAACACAGCGTATTTACGATACTCTTTGTGAAATAATGAAATAAAAATTCACATCATTCACATTCTTTGAATAGTATGGAACAGAGCTTTCAGCGTTCAAAGGAGCGTGGATTATGGAAAAACTGGTTATTAACGGCGGAAGAACCATTGACGGAAAAATTGAGCTTCAGGGTTCAAAAAACAGCGTGCTTCCCATTCTTGCCGCGGCTCTTGCCGTGAGCGGAACAAGTGTTATACATAACTGCCCGAAGCTGACTGACGTTTCCGCGGCAATAAAAATACTTGAACACACCGGTTGTAAGGTCAAGCGGGAGGGGCATACTGTTATTGTTGATTCCTCGGCGGTATCGCTTGCGGAAATTCCGGAAAAAATGATGCGTGAAATGCGTTCATCAATTATTTTTCTCGGAGCATTGATATCAAGATTCGGCTTCGCAAAGGTAAGCGCACCGGGCGGCTGTGAAATCGGTCTGCGTCCGATTGATTTGCATCTTTCTTCGCTTGAACGAATGGGTGTACGCATATCGGAAAACAGCGGTGTTCTTGAATGCGAGGCAAGAAACGGAATGACCGGCTGTAATATCAGTCTTGCTTTTCCGAGTGTAGGGGCAACTGAGAATATTATGCTTGCGGCGCTTCGTTCAAAAGGGGAAATCGTTATAACCAATGCAGCAAGGGAGCCGGAAATAAAGGATCTTGCGGATTTTCTTGTTAAATGCGGCGCAAAGATAAGCGGAGCAGGGCAGAGTGTTATTAGAATAACCGGCACTCAAATGCTGACAGAATGCGAGCATACTGTTATACCGGACAGAATAATTGCTTCAACATTTATGGCGTGTGCGGCGTGCACCGGCGGCAGCGTTGCAGTAATCGGTGCAGAAAAAGAACATATTTTGCACGTTATCTCTGCTTTTGAAGCGGCAGATTGCAAAGTCAGCATAAAAAACGGTGAGCTGTTTATAAAATCACCCAAAAGGATTTCAAGAATAAAATCGTTGCGCACAATGCCTTATCCGGGGTTTCCGACCGATTCTCAGGCGATAATTATGGCGGCGCTCTCAACAGCAAAAGGAACAAGCGTGATAACGGAAAAGATATTTGAAAACCGATTTCGCCACGTTCCGGAGCTTATAAAAATGGGTGCGGATATACGGGTTGAGGACGGATGTGTTGCGGTAATTGACGGAGTTGAAAAGCTTCACGGAGCAAGGGTTTCTGCAAGCGATTTGCGCGGCGGATGTTCGCTTGCGGTTGCGGCTCTGGGTGCAGATGGTGAAACAGTTATTGATAACATATATCATATTGACAGAGGTTTCGAAGAGATAGAGAAATGTTTTTCTTGTCTCGGAGCAGAAGTAAAGAGAAATTTGTGTTAAGTAAAAAACGGTGGAGTGGAAATGAACAGAGAAATAAATCAGGGCAGAGCCAGACAGCTTACGCCCGAAGAAAGAGAAATCAGAAGAAGAAGGCTTAAAAGAAAAAGAAATTTCCGTATAGCTATTGTGGCAGTCGGATTTTTTCTTGTGATAAGTCTTATAGTCGGACCCATTGTAGCTTTTGCTGCGTTCAGAGTTAAGAGCTTCAGCATTGAGGGGCAGGCACCGTATACAAATGAGGATATAATTGCGGCAAGTGGTATACAGCTCGGTAAAAGCCTGATTTTTGCAGATGCCGACGAAGCTTGTGAGAACATTGAAAAAACATTGCCTTATACCGACAATGTTGTTATCACAAAGAAGCTTCCGAGCGGTATAATTATTCGCCTTGAATCAACAGAAAAAAACTATGCAATTGAGCTTTCAAACGGCACATATGCATTGCTTGATAAGAACCTTAAGGTGCTTGAATATGCGGCGGGAATTCCCGAGGGGATTACGATTATCAAGGGCGCAATCCCGAGCAAGGTTGATATAGGTGAGTGCCTTGGATTTGCTGCTGAAATTACGGAAGATGAGGATGAAACTCAGCAGGGCGACCGTACTCTTTCGCTTATCCTTGAAATTTCGAAAGCAATTTCTGATAACGGAATGAAGGATATCAACCTGATTGATATTTCAACTATCAGCAATATTCACCTTATTTATCAGAACAGGATTGTGCTTAATCTAGGAGACAACTCTGAAATTACAGCAAAGCTTTCACTTGGACAACGAGTGATTTCAGAAGAGGATAAGATATCGCTCACACAGTCGGGTACAGTCAATCTGACCGTTGCCAAAAAGGCTTATTTTAATCCCTCCGACCCAGACGATATAAAGGAATTGGTGATATTTAACGGCGGAGAATGGGAAGAAAAAGAGCCTGAAAATACCGATACCACCACTATGGAAGAAAATACCACCGAAACAGATTGATATTTGTATTGAAAAACACCCGAAAATCTGCTTTATTTGGCGGATTTTCGGGTAATTTATATCCAAATTGTAAAAAAACTTGTAATTTTAAGAGGATTTTTTAATTTGTTCTTGTTTTTTTTATAAAGGTATGGTAATATAATTCTGTTTAATACTAATTTTTTATGGTAAAATAATTCCACAGGGGGTTTAAACCAATGGCATTTGAAATTGATAACGATTTTGAGAGTGCGGTTCAGATAAAGGTAATCGGTGTCGGCGGCGGCGGCGGAAACGCTGTTAACCGTATGATTACTCAGGGCGTTCTCGGTGCAGAATTTATCGCAGTCAACACAGACAAGCAGGTTCTTGTTCATTCCAAGGCTACCCACAAGATTCAGATTGGCGAAAAGTCAACTCACGGTCAGGGTGCAGGCGGCAGACCTGAAGTAGGTGCAAAATCAGCTGAAGAAAGCAGAGATTCCATAGCTGATGCTCTCAAGGGCACAGATATGGTTTTCATTACCGCAGGTATGGGCGGCGGCACAGGAACAGGTGCAGCTCCCGTTATTGCTTCTGTTGCTAAAGAAATGGGCTGCCTCACAATCGGCGTTGTAACCAAGCCCTTCAAGTTTGAAGGTCGCAGAAGAATGGTTCAGGCTCAGGACGGTATTTCAAAGCTTGCTGAGCACGTTGACAGCCTTATTGTTATTCCCAACGACAGACTCCGTGCTCTTGATGAGAGAAAGAAGACTATCGCTGAAGCTTTTGCAGAGGCAGACGAAGTTCTTCTTCAGGGTGTTAAGAGCATCTCAGAGCTTATTAAGATTCCCGGCTTTATCAACCTCGATTTTGCCGACGTAACAAGTGTTATGAAGGATGCAGGCTATGCTCACATGGGCGTTGGCCGTGCAAAGGGCAAGGACAAGGCAGAATGCTCCGCAAATGCGGCTGTTTCAAGCCCGCTTCTTGAAACCTCAATTGCAGGTGCAAAGGGCGTTATTATCAGCATTACAGCTTCTGATGATGTTGACCTTGAAGATGTTGAGAATGCAGCAGAAATCATCACCAACAAGGCTCACGAGGATGCAAATATCACTTGGGGTATTGCATTTGACCCTGACCTTGATGATGAAATGGTTATTACTGTTATTGCAACCGGTTTTGATTCAGCAGCAAAAGAGCCTGAAAAGACAGTTGCAGCAAATCCTTTTATGGCAGCTGTTAACAGACCT
>JAZNHM010000059.1:0-2076 GCA_045576955.1 Acutalibacteraceae bacterium
ATCTTGACCCTATCTGGCTCTGGAGATGGCAGGAAGGCTGCGGAGAAGTGCTTCAGACATTCAGAAGTGCAGTTGACCGCATAAAAGAATATAAAGGCCTTGTTTTCACTTGTTCATCGGCATCATATTATAAATGGGTTGAAGAAATTGATCCCGAGCTTTTTGAAGAAATCAGAAAGCTTGTCAAAAAAGGCAAGTGGGTGCCCGTCAACGGTTGGTGGGTACAGCCCGACTGTAATATGCCCTCGGCAGAGAGCTTTGCCCGTCAGGCACTTTACAGCCAGCTTTATTACTACGAAAAATTCGGCAAAATATGCGATATCGGATATAACGTTGACTCATTCGGTCACAACGCAATGCTTCCTCAGTTCCTCTGCAAAGGCGGAATGAGATGCTATGTTATGATGCGCCCCGGTATGCATGAAAACGCTGAAATCCCCGAAAATCTTTTTTGGTGGGACAGCGCAGACGGCTCACGAGTAATGACTTACAGAATTCCTGAGTGCTATTGCGTTAACGGAAAAAACGCTATTGACAGTGAATTGGTTTCCCTGCGTGAACGTGCGGAAAATACAGGTCACGGCATGATGTTCTTCTTCGGCGTGGGCAACCATGGCGGCGGACCTACAAAGGGCGACCTTGATTATCTTCTTGAGCTTCAGGAAAACGGCTATGAAGAGCTTGAATATTCGTCACCCAATGATTATTTTGAAGAAATGTGCGCCGACAGACTTGAGCTTCCCGTATGGAGTGATGAGCTTCAGCATCACGCAAGCGGTTGCTATTCCGCTACATCAATGGTAAAACAGCTCAACAGAAAAGCTGAATTCTGGCTTGCAAATGCTGAGAAGTGGAACACAATTTCATCAAAAATCACCAATCTTCCCAAGGCAACCGAAGAATTCGGAAAAGCTTGGAAAGAGGTGTGCTTCAATCAGTTCCACGATATTTTCTGCGGATGCTCGATTATGGAAGCATATGACGATGTGCGTGACAGCATGGGTTATGCAATGAAAATTGCCGCAAACGAAGAAAACAAAGCAATGCTTAAAATTGCGGGTATGGTTGATACATGGCTTGACGGTGTAACCGATGCTCAGGCAAGAGAAGTGCGTCATCATTGCAGAAACCTTAAATTCCCGAGACCGATTATTGTTTTCAACCCTAATTCGTTTGAAGTTGAAACAAATGTAAGAACATATCATCCTTCAAAGAAGGTCGAGGACAGCTTCGGAAATGAAGTAATTTTCCAGAATGTCCGTTCATCGCGCTCTAATGATTCGCACCTTGATACTGTATTCAAAGCAAAAGTTCCCGCACTCGGCTATGCAACCTACTGGCTGTGGCACGAGGATTCGGAATATACCGATGCAAGCGTAATTGAGAGTGATGTAACAGCAGATG
Source organism: Acutalibacteraceae bacterium (assembly GCA_045576955.1). Classification (GTDB taxonomy): domain Bacteria; phylum Bacillota; class Clostridia; order Oscillospirales; family Acutalibacteraceae; genus CAG-177. Next base: position 1,405 of record JAZNHM010000059.1, read on the forward strand.
AATTCACTCTTGAAAACAAGTTCATAAAGGCTGTTTTCGATGAAAAGACAGGCGGAATCAAGAGCCTTGTAACAAAAGAAGATGGCGTTGAATATGTCGGCGGAGAATTCTGCATTCCCACCGTTATCGATAATTCTGAACCCGATACCTGGGCACATAACATCTTTAAATTTGATAAAGAAATTGCAAAGATGCAGCTTAAGTCAATCGAGCTTGTAGAAAACGGAGTTGTAAGAGCTGTTATTCGTGTAAAACACATTTATAACGGTTCATATCTTACTCAGGATTACATTCTTGATTCTGAAAGCAAGCTTATCCGTGTCAAGTGCAGAATACTCTGGCAGGAGCCTCTGACAATTCTCAAGATGCCCGTTACTGTTGACGGCGAGAATCCGATTTCAACCTATGAAATTCCCGGCGGAATCATCAAGAGACCCTGCAACGGCGAAGAAGAGCCCGCTCTTACCTGGGGGGATATCACCGCAGGCGCAGATACACGCAAGGGTGTAGCACTCATCAGCGATGCAAAATACAGCTATGATTGTCCCGGCAACACTCTTAAACTCACAATGCTCCGTAACTCGATTTTTGCTGACCATTATTCAAACAGACCCGCTGCAGACTTCAGCTACTGCGACGAAGGTATTCACAGATTTGAATATGCGGTTTATC
>JAZNHM010000060.1:0-8564 GCA_045576955.1 Acutalibacteraceae bacterium
CCGTCACCCGATAACGGCTCAGAAGCGAAACACGGTGAAGATTTTTCGCCGCCTTATGGTATATTTTATCCATAAATATCTCCCTTTTGCAGATTGTTAACCGTTTAATAATTAATCGGTTAACTGTTTTATATTTTAAATTCCCCCGGCAGATGTGTCAAGGGGAATTTTGTAAATAATTTATTATCTCTGAACTTCGCCCGTGATTGCGTTGATAACGTTATGGAACACCGCAACATGGGAGTTTGAGATATATTTATCAAGATGCATCGAGCCAAAAAACCAGCGTCTGAACTGGCAGGCTTCCGAAAGCTCTTCGAGATAAGTGTTAAGACCAGTCACGCTTGCAGTTTCGCTGTCCTTGAGCTTTAAGAAGCTCTTGATTTTAACGGGAGGTTCGTGAGTGATGACATAGTCGATTTTGCAGTTGAGCTTTTCAAGGTTTGCCGCGCCCTCAAGAAGTTCTTCACGGCTGGGGAATTCAAACTTTGACCACGCATTTTCTTCAAAACGGATGTCGATATCGGGGCTTTCACCGCCGCCCATGGTGAAGAAGGTCATATTATCGATTTTAAAAATCTGACCTCTCATAAGGTGATAAACGTTGCCGCAGATATGATGAACCTTACCGCCGTTCCAGAGTGAAACGGGGTAGGCATTGAGAAGCTCAAAATTTTCGTGAGTGCCGTCAACAAAGCAGATATTGAATTTTTTGTTGCCGAGCTTTTTGAGAATCTTCTGTTCCGCCTTGCTATTATCCCATACAAACCCGAAATCTCCGCAGATAATAAGAGTATCGTCTTTTTTCAGCTGTTTAATCGCGGGGGAATCAAATCTTGAAAAATCCCCGTGCATATCGCCGGTTATGTAGACCATTCAAACGGCTCCTTTTTATTTTATCTTAAAAAGTATACTTTATTTTAAATAAAAAATCAAGTGGGGGAACAATTTTCCGTTTTTACCTTTGTATTCAACATTTACAAATAAACAATTTTGTGGTATACTGTCCTTTATTACAGAAATTCTTAAAATAATGGTGTGGAAATATGAAGAAATTACTAAGCATACTTTTTGTAATATCAATTCTTATTGTCTCGGTTTTCTGCGTGCCCGCAGGTGCATCGTATGACGAGATTATGGAGTCGATGACTCTTTATTCGGATTGCCTTCTTCTTGTCAGTGCGGATAATAACGAGGTTATTTTTGCCAAAAACGAAGGTAAGCAGACTTCGCCCGCAAGCCTCACAAAGGTCATAACTGCAATAGTTGTTCTCGAAAACTGCGATAATCTTAATCGGCTTGTCACGGTTACGGAATCCGCAATCAGAGAGCTTGACGGCACGGGCAGTTCGCTCGGCGGGCTTCAGGTTGGTGAGCAGGTCAGCGTATACGACCTTCTTTGTAATCTTCTTTTACAGAGTGCAAACGAAGCGGCAACAACTCTTGCAGATTTCATCTCGGGCGGAGACAGAGCAAAGTTTGTCGGTATGATGAACGAGGTTGCCGAAAGACTTGAATGCAAAAACAGCCATTTTATGAATCCCCACGGTCTTGACGATGACAATCAGTATGTAACCGCAGAGGATATGGCGAAATTCGTCAAGCACGCAATGACCATTCCCGATTTCAAAGAAATTTTCGGCAAGGTAACATATACTCTTAAGGCTACAAACCTTCAGGAAGAACGCGCTATCCGTAACACAAACGGTCTGATGAACAGTGCGATAAAAGATTATTATTGCAAATACGTCAAGGGCGGTAAGACGGGTTCAACCTCGATTGCCGGCAGATGCGTTGTTGCCGTTGCATCGAATGACGGATATAATTACATAGGCGTTGCACTCAACTCAACAATGAGTGACGTTGACGGTGACGGCGTTAACGAAAACGGTTCGTTCCTCGATTGTAAAACGATGTTTGAATGGGCATTCAATAACATTGAACTTGTTGCGATTTCGGATACAAACCGAATAGTCGGTCAGATTCCCGTAAAATATGCAAAAACAACCGATTTCCTTACTCTTTCACCCGCTGAAACGGTTTACAGCCTTGTCCCCTCGGGCACGGATTCGGGAAGTCTGCTTGTTGAACCTATTAAAGGCACTATGCCCGAATTCGTCAAAGCTCCCGTGAAGAAGGGCGAAAAAATCTGCCGTGCAAAGGTGCTTTATGCGGGCAAGGTAATAAAAGAAATCGACCTTGTTGCAAGTATGGATGTTGATATGGGCATCTTTTCATTCCTCGGCACGCTTGTCAAGAATCTTGTTTCATCGTGGATATTCCGTATCGCCGCAATTGTTGTTATTCTTGCGCTGATAATCATTATATTCAGAAGGCGCAAAAAGAATAAAGAAAAAGCAGCGGAAAGAAGCAATTACAGAATTCTTAACTATAATGATTTTATGAAGCTGAAATAAGGAGAAAATAAAAATGGAAATCTACAAAGGCAGAGGCACAAAAGAGGACGAAAAAGAACTTCTCGAATTGCTCGATGATGTTTTCTTTTCGGAGGATGAAGAAGAAACAAAAAGATGCTTTGTCGAGCTTCTTCCCAAGCTTTACAAAGACCAATATAACCCCGGTTATAATAATGTAATAATAAAAGAGGACGGCGTAATCAAAGCCGCTATCGGCTGCTATCCCCTTGATGTTACCGCTGCGGGCAGAAAGCTCCGCTGTATGGGCATCGGTAACGTTGCTGTTGCAAAGGATTCGCGCCGCAAGGGTTATATGGTTGAGCTTATGAATCTTGCTCTCGATATAATGAAAGAAGAGGATTTCGACTATTCTCTTCTCGGCGGTCAGAGGCAGAGATACGGCTATTTCGGCTATGAGCCCACAGGCTCGGTTCAGCGCTTCACAATCAACAAAGGCAACATAGCTCACATCAAAGGCAAGGATTACAAAACAACCTTCACCGCAAAGGAAGTTACCGAAAATGATGTTGAGATAATCGATAAAATGGTCGGACTTTATAAATCCCTGCCCTATTATATGGACAGAAACCGTGAAAATTGCCTTGACGTGCTCCGAAGCTGGAGAAGTGTTCCCTATGCGGCATATGAGAACGGCGAATTCAAAGGATATTTCTCCGTTGAAAAATTCGGCGGACTTCAGGAAATCAAGGCAGTAAATGTTGAGGACACAATCGATATTATTCTCTGTGCTATGGATGTTATTGATACCGACAGCGTCAGCTTCAGCGTTCCTGTTTTTGACGCTGATTTCTGCGATTATATGATAAAATATTGCTGCGGCGCATCAATCTGCAACGCAGATATGATTAATATTTTCAATTTCGGCAAATTTATCGAAGCCTTCCTTGCAATCAAGGCAGAGCGAATGAATCTTTGCTCAGGCACGCTCAATATTCTTATTCACGGCTTCAAGCGTGACGAAAGCTTAAGCATCACCGTTGACGGAAAGAATGTTACCGTTACCGAAACCGATGCAAAGCCCGACCTTGAGCTTGACCATCACAGAGCGATTGACTTCCTCAGCGGAATCTATTCAAAGGACAGAAATTCCGTTCCCGCTTTTGCACAGGGATGGTTCCCCATTGATTTCTTCGCATACGGTGCGGATAATGTATAATAAAAACAACAAAGGAGCATCCGGAAAGGATGCTCCTCTTTTTTATCAGAATGTGTGTACACCTGCGCCGATTTCGGTTGATTTGCCGTCCAGTATAACTGTTGCGGTTACACCGTCGGGCACGGTGAATTCATAGGTTGTCTTGCCGTTTTCTGTTTTCCACTCGGATTTGACAAGACCCTTGCGTGTTTCGATTGAAGCTTTGACATAGCTGAGTCTGCCGTCGGTAACGGGAGCAAGGATGATGTGCTCGAAGCCGGGTTTGCTCTCATCAACCTTGATGCCTGCCGCATCGCCGTAAAGCCAGTCGGCAACTGCGCCGTAAGCATAGTGATTGAACGAGTTCATTGAGGTGCTCCACATTGAGCCGTCCTCACGCATACTGTCCCAATGCTCCCAGATTGTTGTTGCGCCCATCTTGACCGAGAAGAGCCACGACGGATATTCTTCGCGGAGAAGAAGGCTGTAAGCCGTTTCGGCATAGCCGTTGTCGCTGAGTGCGTGGAGGAGATACGGAGTGCCGACAAATCCTGTCTTGAGGTGTCCGCATTCGGTAACAAGCTCGTTGAGTTGTTTTGCGGTTTCGGCAGCATTGTCGGTGATTCCGAAATGGAGGGGAAGCACGCAGGCGGTCTGTGTTGCATATTCGGGCAGGATTCTGCCGTCCTTCATATATTCGCGTCTGAATGCATTGATTGAGTTTTCTCTCTTTGCCCAGATTTCGGAGGCATCCTTGCCGCAAAGCTCAAGTGATTTTGCGTAAATTCCGCTTGAATGGATATAGAACGCTGTTGCGATGAGGTTTTTATCCGTGCCCTTTGAGCAGTCCTCTGCGCTGCTGCCGTCAAGGTTGAGCCAGTCGCCGAAATGCCAGCTTCTGCTCCACAGTCCGTTGTCTGCGCGGGTTTCGATAAACTCAATGTAATCCTTCATTGATTCAAGCGAATCTTCAAGGATTTGCTTGTTGGCATAGGTCTGATATATCTGCCACGGACAGATTGTTGCAGCATCCGCCCAGGCTGCGGAGCAATCCTCTTCAGGCTGAAAAACACCGGGGATTACGTGAGGAATAGTTCCCCAATTTGTCTGGTCTGCACGAAGGTCGGCAAGCCACTTTGTGAAGAAACGCTCAACGTCAAAGTTATAGGAAGCGGTTTTGATGAAAACCTGGGCATCGCCTGTCCAGCCGAGACGCTCGTCACGCTGCGGGCAGTCGGTCGGCACATCGAGGAAGTTGCCCTTCTGACCCCAGATGATGTTCGAGAAAAGCTTGTTCACCCTTTCGTCCGAGCATTCAAAATAACCCGTTCTCTTTATGTCGGAATGAACGACGATTGCGGTGAAATTCTCCGCCTTGACTTCATCGCTCCAGTTTTCGAGTCTGATGTAACGGAAGCCGAAGAAGTTATAATCGGGCTTGTGGATATGCTCCTTGCCGTCGCAGATGAAAACTGCCTGAGCCTTTGCGCTTCTGAGGTTATCGGTGTAGAAGTTACCCTCTGCATCAAGCACCTCAGCGTGGCTGATAACGGCTCTTTCACCCTTTTCGCCCTTGATTTTAAATTCAACATAACCCGTCATATTCTGACCGAAGTCAAGCACGGTTTCGCCCTTGGGAGTGGTTATAATCGCAACGGGTGAAAGTCTTTCGTGCTCAATAACCTTTTCGCCCTGACGGTCAAGCAGAATCTTTCTGTCCTTTGTGAAAACCTGAGCCTTTGAGGGTTTGATGTCTTTATATGAGGGGTCATAGATATAGCCGTTGTAAAGATTGGAATAAACGTATTTTCCGTTTTCGCAGTTCCAGTCGCCTCCGCTGGTGATGATTTCGGTTTCACCGTCGGCATAAACGATTGTGAGGGCACAGATTGCGGCAACCTCATTGAATCCGAGGCATGAATCGCCCGAATGCATTCCGAAATAATTGAAAGCCTTCCATCCGGGGCCGACTCCGAGGGTGATGGTGTTTTTATCTTTAATAAGTGATTTTACGTCATATGTATCAACCTGCAGACGGTGTTTATACGAAGTCCAGCCGGGTGCAAGAATAAAATCGCCGACTCTTTCACCGTTGATTTTTGCAACGTAAACACCGAGTGCGGATACTTCAAGAGTTGCCGAAACAATCTCTTTTTCCGTTCTGAATTCTCTTGAAAAAACAAACTCTTTGTCGGGAGAGATTTTCGGACTTTTTATCCACTGTGCGTTAAGAATATTTTTCATAGCAACCTCCGATTGTTTAATAATTTTATTCTATATCACCGCCGCTCAAAATGCAACACAAAAAAATTTATAAAATTACCCTTGATTGAAAATGATTAAACTGATAAAATACAATCATTACAGTAAAAGGATGGTTATATGAAGCGTTATATAAGCATATTTTTGATTATATCTCTCTGTTTTTCGTTTGCGGCTTGCTCGGCGAACGAAAAGAATCCCGACGCAGTTTCCGTATCCGCAACCGAAGAGGCAACAGCGCCTGTTCCGGTCCCTCAGACCGTAACCGAGGAGCATTCAAAGGATTTCGCGGATGAAAGCGGAAGAGTTGTCTACACCGTCAAAGCGAAACTTCCGAAGATAACGGGAAATGTGCCTGAGGACATCGCAAAGGATATCAACCGCTCGGTTTACGGAATTTTTGAGGATGCGTGTGAAACTGCGGAAAGCAACATCGGCAACGCGGCAGATTTCATGGGTTCGCAAAGTCTCGAAACTCCGTGGGCAAGGTGGTTTGATTATGAAATTAACCTTTGCAGTGACAGATATTTCAGCATAACGGTAAAAGATTATTTCACGATGTTCGGCAGCGATGAACCTGAACCGACGTTGACGGGATATACCTATGATGTTATCAGGGGAAGGCTGTGTACCGTTTCCGATTTCTTTTATGAGGGCTATTCTTACGACAATGTAAGACAGATTATCATTGATGAATTCATCTGCAAGGATGTTTCGCTGAATTACTGTGACGGTGCTGAGCTGACAGATGAGATGCTCAACAGCGTAAACGAAGTTTTTGACGCCGAAAACTTTTATCTGACCGACAGCGGAATAGGATTTTATTTCAGCGAAAATGCGATAGACCCCTATCGTTACGGCACTTTCGTTGCCCACTACACGTGGCAGGAAATCGCCGTAGTGCTTAAAAGACCTTGATTATCAATAGAATATATGATAATATAGTTTCAACAACGAAAGGAGAATATAATTATGATCGGTTTAGGCAAGTGGGCTTGCAGCGTTAACACAATGTTTTTTTCAGGCGAAGTAAAAATCAATATTTTTGATAATAACGGTACTTACGGCTTTGAGCTCGATATCCCCGGAATTCAGGTTCCCGATATCACTGTAAAGAGCGTTGAAGAGGATGATGACACAGTCAATGCTGTTGTTCAGACATCTCTTCTTCCCGGCAAGGATATCGAACTGACAGTTACCTTTGATGAAGATGAATTTGACGGATTTCTCAAAATTCCCTTCATCGGCAAGGTTAAGTTCAAGGACGGCCACAGAGTAGAGGAATAAAAAAACAAAAACCTCCCTTCAAGGGAGGTTTTTTTATTCCAAAAATGTCACATCTGCAAATTTTGCGTCGACGAATTCCGCGAGAGAAGTCGGCTCGATGCCGAGCATTATACCTCTGACACCTGCACTGACGTAGATTTTGTCAAAGAGGGTTGCTGTTTCATCGATGACGGTTGCAAACTGCTTTTTCATACCAACGGGTGAGCATCCGCCGCGGATATAGCCCGTTGTTTTAAGCAAATCCTTAACGTGGAGCATTTCAACCTTTTTCTCTCCGAAGGCTTTTGCCGTTTTTTTGAGGTCAAGCTCCTCGCACGCAGGAATGCAGCATACTCCGAAACCGTTTTTCTCGCCACAGAAAACAAGAGTCTTGAATATCTGTGACGGGTCTTTGCCGGTTTTTCTTGCGGTGCTGATGCCCGAAAGGTCGTTTTCATCAACGGGGTATTCCATTATTTCAAACGGAATTTTTGCGCTTTCGAGCAACCGCATTGCATTGGTTTTGGTCATATAATCACTTCTTCGAAATTCTGAATTCAAACTCAATCTTTTTGTGGCTGCCCAGTCTGTATTCCTTATGGAGATGAGCGCAGCCGGGCATATCGCCTCCGACGCCTCTCATTGCGCCGTCGATGCTCAATGTGATGCAGTTATCCTTATCAAGCTCATAAAGATGCTCTGCTTTGTCGAGCTTTTCAGGGTTATAGTAGCTGAGATTGAAGCCGAAGGGCTTATCCATTGAGTCAATTCTGATTCCGAAGCCTGAATCATCGCTTACGGAAAGGTTGCGCACGTCGGTTCTGTGGCCGTTTTCCTGCGGACGCATATATCTGTGCTCAAGCTCGGCAACCGTCATTGCGTGCTTTGCGATTTTTGCGCCTGTTTTTCTGTCGATATATGTTTCGTGCGGACCTCTGCCGTACCATTCAACGTTTTCGAGAGTGCTCTTGATGCCCATTCTCATACCGACCTTGAGCATCGGAAGAAGCAGACCCATCGCACTGTGCTTGACGGTAACTTCGCCTGCGGGGGAGAAGAGATATGTTGTTGCAACGCCTGCAACGAACGGTGCATTCCAGTTTACTTTAACCTCAACGCCCGAGGGAGTTGACTGTGCCTTGACGGAGCGTGCAACGGTCTGTGCTGTTGTTCTTCTCCACTGATAAAGCGGATGAATTCCGTTAATGGGAGGAACAAAGTTAAGATATTCTCTGTCGTTATCGGTGAGTGCTCTGAAGAAATCGGGTCTGAGGGGAGAGCCTTCTTCGATAACCTCTTCCTCGCCGTATTTAAGCGATGAAAGTGCACCTGCGGTGATTTTTGCGGTGAAGCTGTCGCCGATGATACTGACGTTTGAGCCGCTCTTGAGGAACTTGAGGTTGCCCTTTGCGGGATTCTTCTTTGCCGCAGTCTGTTCACGCAGAACAAACTAAGTCGGATCG
>JAZNHM010000061.1:0-1859 GCA_045576955.1 Acutalibacteraceae bacterium
GGTGTACTATGGCAAAAAAATTTAAAATAACAAGTCCGTACAGAGATGTGCTGCATCTTCTCGAGAACGAAGAAAATCACTATAAAACCAATCTTCATACTCATTCTACATACAGCGATGCAAATAACACAATGGCAGATATGATTGCAGCTTTTTATGATCTTGATTTTGATATACTTGCTTTTGCGGAGCACGGAATTCTCGGTAAGGAGTGGGATAAAAAACCAAGCATCATTCCTCTTTTCCGTTTCCAGTATCTCTGGCACGGTATCCGACGTCACCTCACAACCGATGAATACAGACAGGTTCTCGGCGGTACATATAAAACAAAGGATAACCTTCGCACAAAGAAAAGGGGGCTTATGTGTATCCCGCATGCGATTGAAGCAAATATGTTTACGCTTATGAAGAATCACGTCAACGGCTATTTCACTGATGATACTTTTGAAGGCATTTACGGAAAAGAAAACGATTTTGAAACCCCCATCAAAGCGATTGAACGCAGCGGCGGAGTTTCTCATATTAATCATCCTACCGATTGGCTCGGTGCATATCGCGACCCTGCGTGTGCAAAAGTTCCCGAAAATGTAAGATTCTTTGCGGACCTTCTGAGAAGATATAAATCCTGCCTCGGAATCGAAGTGCTTAATATGTACGACAGACCTAACCGAAGCGACAGAATTCTTTGGGATGAACTTTTGCAGAAAATCGTTCCTGAAGGTAAACGTACTGTTTTTGGGTTTGCTAACAGTGATGCACACAGAGTTTGCGAAATTGATACTGCGTTTATGGACTTCATTATTCCTGAGTATACAATGTCAAATTTCCGTGATGCACTTGAAAACGGAAGATTCTTTTCGATTGCGCGATATGCAAAGAATGAACTCGGCGAAGATTTTGTTGGCGAAGGAGCATATCCTGTTGTTAAGGATATAAAAATCGACGATGATAACGGGGTAATAACTGTTTCGGGTGAGAATTGCAATGCAATTGAGTGGATTGCTGACGGTGAGATTATAAAAAGTGATGTAATTGACGGTGATTCAAGTGTTGTCTCCGAAATCCGCCTTGGCGATTATGAAGAAAAAATAAGCTGTTACGTACGTGCACAGCTTAAGGGTAAGGGCGGAATCTGCATGACTCAGGCTTTTATTTGTGACGATGGCAATATGGAAAGGTTTATTGATGCTGATGCAGAGATTAAACCGCTGACATCAGAAGAAAAAAGACAAAAAGCATTTAATGATACAAGACTCGGCGTTATTGTTAATAAAATAAAACAGAAATAATGTTACGGACGGAGGCGTTTCTGCTTCCGTCTTATTATTTTTATTTATTAAATTTGTTTTAAAACATTGAAAATCTGATATATTTATGCTAATATGTATTTGGCATATTTTGTTGCACACCGTTCGGCTGTTTTGTTATGACAGTTTTTTGCGGTGAAATATTATTTTGGAGGCAAGAAAATGAAAAGTGTTTTCAAACGCACACTGGCAACGCTTCTCAGTCTTACGATGGTTCTGAGCATGTGTTTTGCCGGAGGTATTGCTGCTCCTGTGGCTTCGGCTACAGATGCAACATCAAAGATTGACTCATACGCAGACCTTGTTGCACAGTATGGTCAGAATGGCGACGGCTTTGTATATGCAGGTCTTGAGTTCTATGAAGCAGACGGCAAGCTTACTGACTATTATGTTAAGTCAGGCGACGAACTCACAGTAAGAGTATACGTAAAGAGTAATATGTATATTGGTGAAACATATGTAAGCTCATTCTATGAGAATTCATTCTTTGATGTGAAGCTTGCAGGTGGTCCCAATGCATCACTTTCAAACGGATACACAAGTAACTACGCT
>JAZNHM010000062.1:0-13998 GCA_045576955.1 Acutalibacteraceae bacterium
ATAGCCCGTATTCTGCATACCCTGTGCCGCCATCTGTTCCGCGTTCGCGCCGTATTGGTTGGATTGCTTCTGCCAATCGGCATAAGAAGCCGCCTGTTCTTTGTGATAGTCCTGCTCGGTCTGTTGCTTCTGTTGCTCGATTTTCTCAATGGCGAAATCCGTCTGAGCTTGCTGATTCGCCGCTTGCGTTTCTCCCCATTGCTTTGTCGCGTCGATCTGCTTTTGGAAATACCCGTCGGTTTGGTCGATCATACCCTGATAGGTATTCTCCATATCGGTCAGAGCCGTGCTTTTGTCAGTCTCGACTTGCTTAAACCGTTTATCATTGTAATCGATATCGTAGTTTGGAGTATCTGCCATTTATAACCCCCCTTACCTCTTGATGTAGCCGCCGATTATCGACTCAAGCGTTACCGTCTCAAGGCTGAATCTCTTTTTCGAGTAGAATTTAAGCTGAATATCTTTCCATTTCTTGCGCTTGATCCTGCATACGCAATAGTCCGTGATATTCTCATATGAGCCAATTGGTTCAAAATCCGTATCTTCGAGCTTTGCGGAAAGCGTAATATCGCCCTTGCCTTCCAACACGCACCCTCTTTTATTGGTCGTTTTCAGCTTGTTCGGCGCAAGAAATTTGTCCTTCGGCGTAGTCCACCATGATTCAACGTCATCCGCGCCCGTAAGTGTATATACACCATCGTCAGAGCCTAAATAAAGCGTTCCGCGCTCCGTTCTTGTGGAAGTGATACGTTTTCCCATATCCCAATAAAACCACTCATATTCAAAGTGATTTTCATTCGTGAAGGTCGCTCTTGAATCAGCGAGAAAAGCCTTGTCCCCGATGAACGCAAGAAGATAGCCGTTCCATTCTTCGAGGATCATGTTTTCATATCCGCTCTCGGAGATCATCTTTCTGTCAACGAGAGAGCTTCTATGCGAAACCACTTGCTCCGTTGTAATGTCACCGCTGATACCTTCCATCCCTCTTTCAGAGAAAAAGATAATATCATCATTGAAATTGATAGCCCTACCGATACAGCCCGTGGTGACGGAAGAATGCTGTGACGGATAGATTTTGCCATAGTTTGCGTCGATCGTCGGCGTATGATAGAAAACCGTTGTGTTTGCCTGTGAAGGTTCACGGAATACCCACAGATTGTTGTTGCCCGCGACGATACCGCGAATCTCGGCAGAGTCAACGCCTTCTCGGTAATAGTCAAGGTCGGAACAATATGCAGGATCATCAAGGGAGCAATGCCACAAGGTATTTGGGTAATCGGGATTGCCGCTGAAAAATACTCTGTTATCGAATACCTGAAGCAACGTGCATTTCAGGATATTGTCACGATATCCGGGAACGGTCTTTCTGAACTTGATAATTACGTTATCCTGTCCGTCCGTCAAGGGAGCAACGGGAAGGGAAGCAAAGGTAATTGTTCCATTTACATAGTCAACGCCGAATTCAGTTTCATTCTTTCCGTTCACGGTGCAAACGGGAGTATAATCGCTGTCAATATTCTGCGCGTCAAGGCAGAAGGTAAAGTCAGAGCCGTTCGCAAGGAAGGTATTGATCCTGTACGGAGAGAGCATATTGACATCCTCGTGAATCGTGCCGCCGCCCTTGGGATCTCTGCTGATGGAAGTCGTAGGAATATAGCCCACAACGTCACCGATGGCAACGCCGTCGTATTTCAGATAGTTTTTGCCGTCCTTGAAATAAAAGGCGTTGTTATAAATAAAGCCGTTGCTTTCCCTCTCGGCAAGCCCCGTGAAAAGAACGGTCTTCACGCCGTTTGATACCTTGTAGAGCTTTGTTCCGCTGTGTACGATCTGAAAGCCGTTATAGAAGAAAATACCGTATACGGGAGAGTCAAAAGCCGTATGCAATTTGAGAGACGGGCGCGTTCTGATACTCTCCGTTTCCTTGTAGTCCTTCCACATATTCACGCTGTCCGGGCTTCTCACAAGATTGATTTCCTCGCCGCGAAAATCCACGCCGCGAAAATTGGCGTAGATTTGCGTAAATTTCATTCCCGTTTCTGCGCTCATATATTGTAGCCCCCTTCAACGGTGAACAATGCCGTCTGATATCTCGGATCGATAAGCTGTTTCATTGCTTCGTATCGGTTAGCGTATACCGCGCCGTACTCTGCGGAAACGTCAGATTTGAGAAGGTCTGCCGCGATTCCGTAAGGCATGATCTCAAGCACGTCCGGGGAAAGCTCAAACTCGTAAGCCTTGTCTTTCGTCTTTTCCGTAATGCGTTCAGGATATACGAAAAGGTCAATCTCAGCCGTGCCGCTGTCGGTGAACTTGTATACCGTGCCGCTTGCCTTCACGACGAAGGGAACGCCGTAAACAACGTCGATTTGGAATACCTCGTATCCGCTCTCTTCCTCAAGCTCTGCAAAGGTAACGATATCGCCCTTCTTCACGTCCATTTCAATGTACTTCGGGATTTTCTTGATCCTCGCAAGCTCGAACATGATTTGATTGATAACTTCATTGATCTTGCCCGCAATGTCCGGATCATCCGTCAGAAATTCGTTGTCGGGATTCAATTCCTCAATCAAAGCGAGAACCTTCTTTTTCATTTCGAGAAGTGTCATGCTTCACTCTCCTTTCCACAAGAAACCGCACACCCATTGGATGTGCGGTTATTTTAATCACCACGAAAAAGTTATAATGTAATCAGCCCCGCCAAAGTTATTCTGCTGACTCATACAATGTACTATAATATCGCCATTAGCATTACAATAAACACTGACCGCAGACGTAGTTCCCACGGAAAGAGCATAACCAATAACTCCGGCGTTTGCGGCAGTCAAATTATAGTTTTCATACGTACCATAAGTACCGGCTACTCCAATGTTTCCGCACGCAATAGCAACAAGTCCCCTCGTGCTATTATTACTGACTTTTCTCACCGTAACATATGCGTTATCATCTGCATAATGTGCGGCTACATCAGGATCGCCGGAAACTATCTTTACATCTTGTTGGGCTACCGCCTCCGCAGATGTAAATGTGAATACTTTGCAATTTGTCGCAACCGCTTCCGGCTCAGGCTGAACGTAATCTACAGTTATATCATCTTCACAATACCATCCGCTTGTGTTAAGCGTTTTTGTTCCGCTCTCGTTCATTTCAGCAATCACGCTGTCTTTGTATTTAATTGTTACATCTGCCATCAGCTAACACCTCCGTCATATCTCGGCAATGTGTCAAGCGTTAGAAAAGAATTTATGATAGTTTCCGTGTGCGTTCCTGCGCCTGTTATGGTTTCTGACGATACTTCGCTATTAAACAGCTTGATTTTTGCGGTCGATCCGCCAGCAACGCCCATCAGATTTGTCGCGGGAGAAAATGAACAATTTGCAATATCGAAATCTACCGTTTTATTTCCATCCACCAAAAACACATATTTAGCGGTATCTCCGCATTCTACCTTTGTGTTTCGCAACACAAGGCGGTTTGTTACGCCGCTTATACTTTGCGAAATCAAAAACAGCGCACTCGACGAGCCGCTTGAGGGGGCCGTTTTATAGATGATGTTGCAACCGTCTAAAATCGTTTCTTTCCCCGCCGCCCTGTTTAACAACAAAGTATAAGTTCCAAATTCAAAAATACAATCTTTGAATATTACGGTATCGTCCGGCAATCCGTACGTTGCGTCTCCTGTCGTTCCTTTTATCGCGTAGTTCAACGAATCTCCATCACCTGTTGTTATTTTGCAACCGTAGAAATACGCATTTGATTTTTTATATGCTATCCATTGTTGGGGGAATAAAATGGCGCCGCCGTTGCCACTCGTAGCAATAGAACAGTTATTCATCGTTACGTCTGCGCCATCTATTGACACTTTTCCCATCATACAGTTTGAAACATTGACAGGTTTCGCCCTGTTGAACTCGTTCGCGGTAAAATACGCAATTTCTACGATCGTGCAATTGTTCACGCTGACCTCGCTACCGCTTTGACAATTGAAGTCTGACAGCCTGCAATTTGTTATATTTACGTTTGTAATCTCTTTGGATTTTCCTGACAGGCAAATTGCACCAACGCCGTTATCGTGAATATGGCAATTGTCAATGGTTACGTATCTGACGTATTTTGATCCGTCCGGTTCAATATCAATGCCGTACTGCGGATCAGTTCCTCTGATGTTGTAAATGTCACAATCTCTAATTGTTATATGTTCGCCGCCAATGATAGAGATCCCCTGTCTGCGGCAATCATGCAATACACAATTTAATATTTTGATGTTTTTCGGAATTGCTGTTTCGGTCGAGAATGTTATTGTTATTCCGTCCCCCCAAAAATCATACACTTCCATATTTTCAATGGTTATATTGGTTGCTCCATGAACATATACACCATATCCGAATTCGCCTGTAGTTCCTATATGTGTGCTTTTCTCGCCTTGAATTTTACCGCCATTGATATACACGTTATCTACGTTCTTCAAAAAGAACATACAATAATGGTCTGAGGAAGTGGTGATAGATTTTAGCAATGCGTTTTCGGACAAAATGACAGTTTGATTAGATCGCGGAAATAATGAGCCTTTATCTACCCAAGTTCCGCCCTCTTGTACTTGCTCAACTGTAACCATATATGTTCCATCAGGAATATACACATAAGAAGAAGCGTTCAAAGCCGCCTGAATCGCCGCCGTGTCATCCGTTACGCCGTCACCCTTTGCACCGTACATTTGCGGTGTGACGAACGGTGTAGCAAGTTTAGCCGCGAATTCCGCTTCCGTCCCCGTGTAGCCGCCGTCTTGAGCGTATTGATAGGCGGTTTTTCCGTCAAATTCTCCGCTTGCCTTCGCCGTCGCAATTGCGTTTGTCGCTTCTGTTGCCGCTCTGTCTGCTTCTGATTTCGCCCGGTTTGCTTCCGTCATTGCCTGACTTGCCGCCGTTTCCGCTTTATTCGCTTCCGCCGTTGCTTTGTTTGCCGCCGCTTCCGATCTGTTTGCTTCTGTTGAAACAAAAGCGATCCATTCCGCTTCCGTGCCGTTAAAACCGTTCGCGACGGCGATCTCATACGCCGATTTGCCGTGTATCACGTCGGGGATCGAAAGAGAGCCGCGCAATTTGATAATGCTCTCTGCTTGTCCTTTTACGCTCATGCTTTACTCCCCCCTTTAAGAATAATCAAAAGATTGAGTCAAATCCCAATCGGAAATGTTACCATCAACAATATTTCCAAGCAACAGCAGATTTCCTTTTGTGGCTCCGCTGTTTCTTCCGAAAACTTGCAACGGCGTTTTCAATTTGCAAAAATTTATGCCAACGGTAACGGCATTATCAAACAAAACCACGATATATTTATCAGACGAAATATCGCAATTTGTCAATATCAACTTCCCCGTGCAGTTTGTAAACGTATTGTCCGTTGTGCGGATAATACAGCATTCATAGAAGAATGTGACGTTCTCGGTAATTCTTCCGAGAGTTTCACCCTCTAATTTACAACCGGAAACAATGCGCGTCTTGTTTACGTCCGTTGTTGTAAAAAGCATGAAGATATTGTATATATGACAATTCACGATTCTTGCGTCACAATCGCAAGAAAAAGGGTTTTTGTTATTCGCGTCCATAATGCAATTGCTTACGACGAATTTATCAACGCCGTGCATGATGATACCGCCCGTATCTCCAACGTTGTACATATGGCAATTATTGACAATAACATTTTCAAGAGAGTGTTCTTGCCCGGCAACTTCCGCATGAAAGTCAATTAGTCCGGCCCCCGTCAAAACACAATTGTCTATCGTGTAGTTTTTGGAGATGTGATTTGTTTCTGATTTCGTTTTGATTTCTATGCAACGATGAAGCGGCGTGTTGATATGGCAGCTTGTTATCGTGACGTTTTCAGCCCCACTATAACAGTCAATCGCATTATCTCCGTGTTCTTCAAAATGGCAGTTTGAAATGACAATGTATTTACCGTTGTTTTTTGCGGAATCTATATAATAGCTCACTTTAATTCCGTTGCTATAGTCTGTCAAATTGCTCGTTGTACTGTCTGTGTGTTTTTTGAAAACGCAATTATCCACGCGCACGTTTTCCCCGTTTATGTGAATATCTTCCTTGAAGCACGGCTCAAAAATACAATCTCTTATAACGTTGCATTTAGAAACGTCCGCAAACAAAACCGCAACGCCGCAATATTCTCCGCTGAACTTCACACCATGAATGATGTTGTTTTCGCCCGTTATGTTAATAAGCAAGCCGCCGCTTGTCATTGTGCGTCCTTTAACGTTTTTAACGCTTCCGCTAAATCTCACGTTATCCGCAAATTCAATCGTTCCGCTCACAAGGAAATCAGCGTTTACCGAAACGTCAGAAAGCGTCAGACTACCAACTTTATAAACGTTTTTGCCGTTGATGTTTCTTCCGCTATCAATCGCTCTTTGTACCGCTTCCGTATCATCCGAAACGCCGTCACCAATCGCGCCGAACATCTCCGGCGTAACGTGGAGAGCCGCCACCGCGTCATGCGTTTTCTGATAGCCGTCCTGAAGGTTTGCAAACGCCCTTGCGATAACCTGATTCTGTACGGGTCTGTCAGAAGTCATATCAAGCTCCGTATCAATGACTGCAATATCATCGGGATCGGGGACGTATTCGGGAATATCCGCGCCTTCAGGGAACAGCTTGAACACCGCGGGACCGTCCTCGCCGTAGCCGATAATGGTCTGCGGATTGTTATAGGGATTCAATTCAATCTCGTACCAATAGTCTTTCGGCTTGCTGATAACGCCGCCGATTTTGGTATCTTCTTCTCCGAGAAAAAGCTCCACCGTCTGTGTCGCGGTAGTGATGGGGAAATCTTTCTGCAATGAAACGTCTTCGCAGTTCTTTTTGCCGTATACCTTGATCCTCAGAACGTCCCCGGCTTTGAACGTGTAGGGCTTCCCGTTGTCCTCTGCCGAAACGTTGATAAAAACAATATCTCCCCGCGTTGCGTAGATGGAATTATCTTCGTTTACTCTGTACATTTACTCACCCCAATCTCTGAAGCGCGGAATATCGGAAAGGGACGAAATATCGCTGATTGCGTCGTCGATGGAAACAACGGGGAAAGCCGCAAGATAGTACCCTCTGCGCTCGTCGAACAGAAGAACGTCTCCGGGATTGAGCGTCACGGAAATATAGCTCTTGCTTTTGTATACGTTTGTTCCGTTCGTTCCCGCGTCGTGCATGATCGTCTCCAAAACAAGATTTTCAAGCTCCTGTTCTACTTTATCGTTTTTATACGAAAACTTAGTATCACGGGAAACGCGAACACCTTCTCTCAAGTCGAGAACAGGCTGATCTACAAACAATTCGTGTCTCATGTTTGCTCCTTTCTAAAAAAAGAGGGAGCGTTGCCACTCCCTCTCGTTTTGCTTATATATTGGTTTGTGACCTCTTATCAAAGAGGAATCTTTACGCAGACAAGTTCTTTCTGCGCAATGATCTTCGCGCCGTAAACGTCGAGACCGCGGACGTAGTCGGAGAAGCGTTTCTCCATTCTGCCTGCTTCCACTTCGTCGATCTGACCCGCGAAAGCGATAGCCTTATTGGAACGAACGATACAGTAGACGTGCGTGTTGTCGCGGTATACGTTGTTCGTGGATTTTACGTCGTAGCCGTCGTACTGTGCGATTACGCCGCGCTTGATAAGCTCGTCGTTTGCGGTCTTGATCTCAATGAGCTGATCCTTGAACGTCTTGTAGGAACGGGGGTCAAGCTCGATGATACCCGCGTCATCGAAGTTATTTTCGCGGAGCATGATGATCGCGTCATCGAGGGCAGTTTTGATAGCGGCCTGCGTCTTGCCGGTAGCGGTAATAACGTTGGTTGCGCCTTCTTTATAGGTGTCGTTGCCTGCCGCCTCGTCTTTGGTGGTCTGTGCCTTACCTGCGACAAGCGCGCCGATGTGCTTTTCTCTCGTGAGCGCGAGCTTGTGCATAGCTTTCTGCTGATACTTTTCGGGGAGACCGGGAACGCTCTGCGCCTTGTCAACGTCCTTGACCTCGAACGCGAAATATTTCTGCATGTCGATAACGAGGTCTTGGCTGGAATCCGTCATTTCCTCGATGGTGATGTCCTCGCCGGTGTAGTTTCCGACGGTAGGATCACCGACAGCGAGAATCTTGACCGTCTGCGCGTATTTGCAATCGCCTTCGTAGTCTCTGGTGCAGTCCTGCACGAGCTTACACTTTTCTTCGAGATCGTCCTGAATCTTTTTAGACCAAATGGTCTGAATAAAATGCGTTACAGCCATATTATTTTACCTTCCTTTCTTCGGGGAAGTGTGATTTACCATTTCGTCATGGAATTTTGAACGGCTTTGTACAACGCCGGGTTTTTGTCGAAATCCTTCTTCGTGAACTTGATTGCTTCCTCGTAGGAATAGTAGTCTTTCACGCCGTTATCACTCGCCGGGGTTGCTTTCATACTTCCCATCTGTTTGTATTCTTTTTTCGGTTGTGTTGTTTTTGCGTACATTTCGTACACCTTGGACAAAGGCGTGTCCTTGGTGAACATACTCTGAAAATCCTTGAACTCTTTGCTGTTGTAAACGTCTGCCGTCACGCCGATTTTGGCAAGTTCGTTGCCGCGTTCGGTGTTCTGAACGTGTTCGGCAAGGATACGGAAAACAGCCTTTTCTCTCTCGGTCATGTTTGCCGCGCCGATGTCCTTCAGACGGTCAGCTTCTTCGATCACAGCGTCGAATCCCTCGCTGATAAATTCGTCAGCGTCAGATTTTGCAAGCGTTTCAAGATCGCGCGCCGTATACTTCGGCTTTTCGGGAATCTGAACGCCCTTGCTCTGATAGAATTTCTTGAACGTGTCCGTCATATCGTCCACGCTTTCCTTGCCCGTTCCGGCTCTCAAAACTTCCTCAAGATCCCCGTATTTACGGTCATATTCCTTGCGGATTTTGGTTTCCAAACGAGCTTTCTTTTTGCCAACGATCGCGTCTACCTCTGCTTGAGTGTAGGTCTTTTCGATCTTCGGCGTTTCTTCTGTGGTCTGCTCCACGTTTTCAGCGCTTTCATCAAGCACAAGGTCTTTTTCATTCTCGTTCATAGAATGACCCTCCTATTTTTGATCGGGTTTGCTTCCCGTATTCCATGCAGTTTAACGACGTGAATGCTCGGTCATATAAGAAAAGCAACCGTTAAGGTGCTTTATTCTTCGTCTGTTTGCGCTTCTGCTTCCGCGGTCTCTTCGTCAAGCTCCGCTTCTTGCTCTGCGTATCGCTCTTCCTCGGCTCGAATAGCCGCTTCTGCTTGCGCTTTTATGCCGTACATCTGCTCGGCTTGCGCGTCGGGATCTTCCATCAGGAATTGTTCCGCTCTCTGCTGCATGATCTGCGCTTGTGCGTTCATCGTAGCAATGCGGCGTTGAGTATCTTTCATGCGGTCAAGGATCTTCTTGAGCTTCATCTTCGGGGCTACGCTGTCATCGTCAAGCGATTCGACGTAGGCTTCAAATTCGGGGAGACGTTCAACGCTGAACATACCCTGAAGGAAAAGGTTTTCGATCGTCTGCTCCTGTGCAAAGCGGTCATATACTCCCTTGGGCGTTACGTCGATTTTAACTGTAGCCTGAAGCTGTTCAAGCGTTTCCTGCGGCACTCTGACAAGCTGAATCGAAGTTTCCCCGTTTTGGTCTGTCACTTCTTCCTCAAGCTGTACGCCGTCAACCGCGTAGACAGTCAGATATTCGAGCCAAATGCGCGCAATATCCTCGATGAAATTCTTATAGCTTTCTTTCTGCTCCGTCATAGGTGCTTGAGAAGCCTGCTGTACGGCAAGAATAGCACGGCCGGAAGCAGATTCGGGATCGACCTGACCCGTTGCCGTATCGCCCGCGCCCGCCAAATCTCTTGTGACGTTTATCAAATCTTCCTGAAGCTTTACAACGTCCGGGGACATTGTAGCAGGCTGAACAACGCCAACGACCTTGTGAACGTCTTCCACGGGCTGTCCGTTGGTTTTGATAATGCCGCCGACGGCGTTCAACGTCTGCGGATTTGCGATCTTGTTTGTATCAACGACCTTATGCGGATATGCCTGAAGTTTGACCGTCAGAATGCGCCGCATTTCCGTTTTGTTAACCTCGATCTGATTGGGGATCAGATATCTGACCTCTCCTTCCCCTCGTGCGCTACCCTCTTTCTCTTCCCATACGAAATGAGCGAGAGGATAGAGCTTTAAGCCCATATCCATATCATCGGCAATATCACACCAACGGGAAGCAACGGCAAAGTGAACAGTGCCGTCTTTTTTATATAACTTATAGACGAGAGTAACCATATCGTCAATCTCGTATTTTGCCGCTTCTCCGCTTTCCTCGAATGTGTCATTGTCGGGAATGATGAACGGAATCTTTGATTCACTCATACCGAGAGACAGCGCAAGATCAATGGCATTGACAACGGGCAAACGCTTTTTCATCAGGATATACGGCTGATTCTGAATATCATCGTCGTTCTCGTTGCCGTAGAAGATATCATTCTTCTTGATGATCTCATTGACGGGGAGCATGGTTTCTGTATCGAAATTGACGTAGATAATGCCCTCGTCATTGATCGCCGCGTCCTTCGTTACCCTTCGACCCTTGAAATCCATCTTGTCCTTTTCCCATACTCGCGCGGCGTAGCCGTTGAGCATTTCGCAGACTCTTTCAGCCATCGGACGGAATGACGGATTCTCATAGTTCTGCGAGGAATAATTGATAGCGTAAAGGTTATCGTGAATAACGGAAATCTTATACTTGACAATAGGCTTGATGAAGTTCTTCTGCACCGGTTCAACGTCTCCGAGCTTCGCGCCGTCCCATTGATTCCCGTTATAGAAACGGTAGTTTCTATCCGTATCGGTATAGACTCCCATCATTCTGTGATAGTTACGCCCTTTTTCAAAGAGTCTCCATATAGGAGTCTCTTGAATCTCATTCAAGTCCATTTACTCACCCCCTCGGAACGTCTTTTTGCCCGTAGCCCGTGCCGTCGTAGTTCTCGATATTCTCCATGATGGTTTCGATCCTGTTCTGCTCTCTCTCTGCTTCTCTGCGTTCCTGATGTTCTCTGTATGCCTTGAGCGGTTCGACCTTCGGGATCTCGATTGGTTCATCCTTGCTGACCTTCTGCCCGACCTTCGCGCCCGCGATAAAACAAGCAAGATTCATCATGCTTACAACGAGAATTGTAGCTATAAGTTCTTTCAATTTCATTTGTTCCCCCTAAATAACGACGATCTCTTCCCCGTAATCGTACTGATTCTGTTGGTGTCTCTCAATGCCGAATTGATAGCTTGGTGACATTTCTATAGCTTCATTCGTGAATACTACCTGATCCCGGATATAGTGCGCGATTGCAAGCCCCATCATGTGATCGTCATGCTCTCCGGCAGGTGCTTCAATACGCCCTTTCTCATTCTTGACGATTTTCAAAAGCTCTTGCAATGTGTCCTCGTCGTTGATGGTATAGCAATGATCCTTGACTATCTCCTTCAATCCTGAAATGATGGTAGGTCTTGAAAGCGGCGTTGTTCTGAAGCCGAATCTCTTTTCTGTTTTTCCCGTATATGTATCTATAGTTTCTCTCGTGTATTGATTCATATATCCGAGACGTTGCAGTTCTTTGATTGGGTATGTATCAAAATTGGCTTCTATACCGATCAGCGCGTCCCGGTAGTATTTACCCAAGCAATACATTTGCCGTGTGTATTGGTGCGGGTCAAACTGATGTTTGATAACAGCGACCTGAACGCCTGTCTTCGCGTCCAATACATGACCGGTGTAGAAGTCTGATCCCTCTCCTGCGGTATCGCCGCCAATGCAA
This sequence comes from Acutalibacteraceae bacterium, assembly GCA_045576955.1. GTDB lineage: Bacteria > Bacillota > Clostridia > Oscillospirales > Acutalibacteraceae > CAG-177. The sequence continues at coordinate 11,851 of JAZNHM010000062.1, forward strand.
AACTTTGTAAAGGCTAACTGATTCGGGAGCGTATATAGATTTATATAGCCGTCCTTGTCGTTCACCCACTTGATATTGGTTATTCTCAAGCCATCATAGGAAAAGCTAAAATATCCCGTTCTGATTGGCTTTTTCAAATTTGCAAGCCTGTTAAGAATGGCCGCCGTATCAAATGCGTTTGCGCCGGAAAGAAGAAACGCTTCATCGGGCGTACATGGATATTCTTGTTTTATCAAGTCTTTATCAAGGTATTTATCGTACTTATTCCAATACCAAAAAAGCTGTTCAGCGGTAAGGTTCTTTACATCCCTTAACCACTTCAAGCGTTCCCAAATCCAATCTTTCTTTGTGTCTATATCACGAAGAAAGGCTTCTTTCTGTTCCTCTGTCCTGAAAGAGACATAATATTCTTTCGTTCTCCACCATTCATAGAAGCAGTTTATATGAGCGCCGCTCTGCCACATTTTTTGATAATCGTTATAGCCGTTTGCTGTACTCTCATAAATCTTGATACAGTTCTTTGTAAATGCTTCACCCAATGCGCCCTGTATCGGTGATATGCCATCTTTCCAAAAGGCACATTCAGAGCCGTGAAAGAAGTTAACCGTTCTGGATCGTCCAACGTCTTTTGTTGCAGTATCAACCGCCCACGAGCTATTGATTTTCTCAAATAGCAACTGTTTTCTGTTGTTGTATTTCTCCGTAGGTTTCAGAATATCCGGCAATTGCGAATAGGGAAATTTCGCTTTATTCTGAAATATAGCTTCGGAGTTATCGCTTTTATCGGCAAGTGTATATCCCTGAAAGTTTTTATTTAAGATACTACAAGCAAGTTGATATGCCGTTACAAGCGTTGTAAAGCCTTGCTGTCTGCCCTTGAGAACAAGTAAAGATATATCCGTTATCTCTCCGCTCTCAAAGTCTTCCTTCGCCTTGTTTAGCGTTTCCATGAAGTCATGCTGCACATCGTTCAGAAAGAAAGGCAAAGTCTTTTGATTCTTGTCTACAACGATAAAAACAAGCTCGATCAGCTTTTCAGGATATCGCTTTACTTCTTCCAAAAGCTCACGGTTTGTCAGCATTTCTTCCGCAACCGCCGCCCGGAATCGCTTGTCATAGTCGATATCTTTTAGCCCTTGCCATTTATCTTTTCGCTTCTGAATCAGATAATCAGCGGTATATATCATAGCAAATCTTCCAACTTTGTCATTTTGACCTCGCCCTCGATCTTAGTTATATACTCGCCTTGCATTTTATTCATGATATCAATTGCGCGCAGTTTATCGTTTGTACTCTCTTCTTCACTCTTGACGAGATCCGTTAGCCATTCCAAACGCTCCTGCGCACTCATGATAGTATTACTTTCAGTTTTACTTCCAAGTTCCTTGAATCTTTGGGCTATCTTTGGGTTTTTGAGAAGTAAAGAAGCTTCACGCGATATAGCATTATCACTCATATTCTTCGCGCTGTACGCGTCTTTATATGCTTCTATCTGTGTCATACCTTTTACGAGATTATGCACAAACTTTTCTTGTTTCGCCGTCAGCATTCCTTCTCCCCCTCTCCAATAAAAAACGCACCTACCCGAAGGCAAGTGCGCTCTGTATATACTTTGATATTATAATTATATCACACATTATTTGCGCCGTGTTGTGTAACATTGTGTAATTTTGTGTAATTTGGTGTAATCCCTCCCGCCGTTTTCTGTGCAATTTTGCCGAACTGAAAAAATTTTCAAAAAACTTTCGCAAAACCCCTTGACAAAACCGTACACTGTGTGGTATCATGGAAGCACAAACCACACAACGCAGTACACCACACCACCCCCCACAACACACCGAACACAGAAAGGAACAGCACATGAAACACTTTACAAATTGCAGAACACTCGAAGAACTCAAGAAGGCATACAGAAAAGCCGCTATTGAAAACCACCCCGACAGAGGCGGAGACGCGGAGATCATGAAAGAGATCAACGCCGAATATGAAATGATGTTCAACCGCCTGAAGAACTTCCACAACTCCACCACCACCGACGAAACCAAAAAGACCACCGAAACCCCCGACGAATTTAAAGCCATCATTGAAAAGCTTATCCGCCTGAACGGAATCGAAATTGAAATCTGCGGCTCTTGGTTGTGGATCTCC
>JAZNHM010000063.1:0-2747 GCA_045576955.1 Acutalibacteraceae bacterium
GATAACCTTGAAGTATCAAGTGAATTCCTTGAAATGGCGGCAAGACTTTTATATATCAAAACAGTATCGTTACTTCCTGTGCAGGGAGAAGCCGAAAAGCTTGTTGAAGAGCTGAGGGGTGAACTTACTGAATATCAGGACTGCAAAATGGTTGCGGGCAAACTTCAGAATCAGGCAAAGGGATTTGATTTTTATTCAAGACCTCCTGAAGAAATTGAAGTTGATATGACTTACACAAGGATTCACGAACCTTTTGAAATCTTTAAGGCATATATCGCCGCTGTCGGTAAGGGAAAGCGAAAGCTTCCGCCGCCAATTGAAGCATTCAGAGGAATTGTTGCTCATAAAATCGTTTCCGTTTCATCAAGAATCGGTTTTATAATTGATAAATTTAAGAACAGGAAAAAACATAGATTTATTTCATTTTTTGAAGAATCCGAGTCACGTTCCGAAATGGTTGCAACCTTCCTTGCTTTGCTTGCGATGGCAAAGGCAAAAAGAGTACAGATTGACGGATGCGGTGATGACGTTGAAATAACATTACTTGAAGGCGGAGAGGAGAGTATCGAAATTGACGAATGAACAAATTCGCGCGGCTTGCGAAGCAATTCTGTTTGCATCAGGTGAGCCGGTTGAATTATCACGAATGGCTCAGGCACTTGAGCTTGAACCCGATGTTGTGTCGGGTGCTCTCTGGGAGCTTTCAATGATGCTTGATGAGCGTCAGAGCGGTATCTGCCTGCTTCGTCTCGGAAGCAAATATCAGCTTTGCTCTCGTGTTGAGTATGCACAGCAGGTAAGAAATGTTCTTGATTTAAAGAAGAATGCTCCTCTTTCTCCCGCGGCTTTTGAGGTGCTTGCTGTTGTTGCTTATAATCAGCCTGTAACAAAAGCTTATATTGAGCAGATAAGAGGTGTTGATTGCTCCGGTGTTGTTGCGACGTTATGTCAGAAAGGATTGCTTGAAGAAAAGGGAAGGCTCGACCTTCCGGGCAGACCTCTTCTTTACGGCACAACTCCCGATTTCCTCAGATGCTTCTGCTTATCATCATTGTCGGATTTGCCCGAACTGCCCGAGAAACCTGAAATTACTCAGGAACAGGATGATGAAATTGATAATGAGCAGGGTGAGCAGATAAGAGATTTCTTCCAGAATGACGGGGAGGCGGTAGATTGACAGGACTTTTGATTTTTCTCGGAATCATTGCATTTTTTATTGTCTTGCTTTCGATAAAGTTTGTCGTTACCGTCCATTACGAAGATGATGTGGAGCTTTCCCTCAGTTGGTTATTCTTTAAGTTTAAAATTCTTCCCTCCGAGGAAAAAGAAAAAAAACCGAAGAAAGAAAAGAAACCAAAGGAAGAAAAAACTAAGGAAGAGAGCGAGATTGTAAAAGAACCCAAAAAGAAAAAGCAGGATAATATGTTCGTTCGTTTTTACCGTAACAAAGGAGTTGAAGGAGTTGTTCAGCTTATTAAAGATGCGGCAAAGGCAGTCGGCGGAATGTTCAAGCGAATCGGAAGAGCGTTTCTTTTTGAAGAACTTTTTGTTTCGTTGACAGTCGGCAAAGGCGATTCCGCAGAGACTGCAATCAAATACGGCGAAACCTGCTCGGCTGTTTTCCCGGCAATGGGACTTATAGTCAGCACAATGCGCGTAAAAAAATACAGTATTGAAGTCAATCCCGATTTCATTTACGGCAAGAATAACGCAAAGCTTCACACAAAAATATCGGTCAGACCGATAAAGCTTATCAATGCCGTAATTATCGTAGCATTTGAACTTCTGTTCAAAGTTGTTATAAAACTGCTTAAGCACAGCAAGGTGCAGAAACCTGACGTGGAAAAGCAGATTATAAATAAACAGTCATAAAATTTGAAAGGTGGAAAACAAAATGAAAGAACAGTCAGCATCAGGAATTCTTGGCACATCAATTGAAAAGATAAAGGATCTTGTTGATGTCAGGACAATTATCGGTGACCCCATTAAAATTAGCGAAACCCTTCAGATTATTCCCGTTTCAAAAGTTACTTACGGATTTGCTTCGGGTGGTACAGATTTCCCCTCAAAGAATAATCAGGAACTTTTCGGCGGCGGTGGAGGAGCAGGTATCACCATTTCTCCCGTTGCATTCCTTGTAGTTAATAACGGCAGTGTTTCCGTTAAGTATATTAATGCTGCAGAAGGCTCGGTTGAAAGAGTAATTGGTATGGTTCCCGATCTTGTTGACAAGGCTACTGATGTTATCAGCCAGCTTAAGAATAAGGATAACACTGTTGATAACGCAATTAACGATTATATGGCATCAACAGAGCCCAACGCATAAATTTCAGTGTTAATTGACTGTTGATTCCGCATATATTTTATTATTTGAATATGTGGGGATGAGACGGTTGGTAAAGAGAATAATTGCATTTTTAACGGCATTGTCATCTTTGTTATTTTTTGATGTTTCAGCTTATGCTTCTGTCGGTGTTTCGGCAGAAAGTGCCGTGTTGATGTGTGCGGATAACGGTGAGATTTTATTTTCCCGTAATGCAGACAGACGGCTTTCAATGGCAAGCACAACAAAAATAATGACATCACTTATTGCTATTGAATCAGCAATACCTGATACAGAAGTTGTTGTTACAAAAGAAATGGTTTCGGTTGAAGGCACATCTATGGGTCTTAAGCCCGGTGACAGCGTTTCGGTAAGAGAGCTTGTTTATGGTATGTTGCTGCAATCGGGTAACGATGCGGCAAAC
>JAZNHM010000064.1:0-5786 GCA_045576955.1 Acutalibacteraceae bacterium
CTTGACAAAAAAGCTCCCGACGGCTCAACGAGCCTTGTTATGTATTGGGAGCAGATGAAGGGTCTTGTCCCTCTTAAGGATGATATTCACCTTCCCGGTTGGGATTCGAGCTACACTCAGGATGAAGTCAGAGAGCTTATCAATGCTTATGGAGAAATCGGCGAGGAAGGTCTTTGGGCAAACCTCGAGAGATTCCTCAAAAAGGTTATCCCTGTTGCAGAAGAATGCGATGTCAGAATGGCTATCCATCCCGATGACCCCCCGTACCCCATTTTCGGACTTCCAAGAATCATCACTAACGAAGAAAATCTCGACAGAATGCTTGCGATTGTTGATTCGCCAGCAAACAGCCTTTGTCTTTGCACAGGTTCACTCGGCTGCGCGGCATCAAACGATGTTGTTGCAATGGTGCGCAAGTACAGCGCGGCAGACAGAATCGCATTTATGCATATGAGAAATATTCTCATTATGCCCGATGGCAGCTTTGAAGAAAGCGGACATCTTTCGGACTGCGGCAGCCTTGATATGTATGATATCACAAAGGCTCTCGTTGAAACCGGATTTGACGGCTATGTCAGACCCGACCACGGCAGAATGATATGGGGCGAAACCGGTAAACCGGGATACGGACTCTATGACCGTGCACTCGGCGCGGCATATATCAACGGTCTTTTCGAAGCTTGCGAGAAAGCTTGTAAATAAGTGGAGGAATAAAAATGAACGCTATTTCAGAAAAAATAATGTCAATCGGCGTTGTGCCGGTCATCAAATTAAACAATCCCGAGAGAGATTCCGTTGCGCTTGCAAAGGCTCTTGTTGAAGGCGGAGTACCTGTTGCTGAGGTGACATTCCGTGCGGCAGGTGCGGCAACCGCAATCAGGCTTATGAGCGAAAACGTGCCCGAAATGCACGTTGGTGCAGGAACAGTGCTCACAACCGCTCAGGTTGACGAAGCAATCGCAGCAGGCGCAAAATTCATCGTAACTCCCGGTCTTGACGAAGAAATCGTTAAGTACTGCCAGTCAAAGAATGTACCCATCTATGCAGGCTGCACCACTCCCACCGACTATCACACCGCTTACAGACTGGGTCTTGACGTGCTCAAATTCTTCCCCGCAGAGCAGAGCGGCGGTCTTGATAAAATCAAGGCAATGAGCGCTCCGTTCCCGATGTTCAAGGTTATGCCCACAGGCGGGATTTCGCTCAAGAATCTTGGCGAATATCTTTCATGCCCCGTTATTGCGGCTTGCGGAGGCTCATATATGGTAACCGCAGACCTCATCGACAATCAGAAGTGGGATGAAATCATCGCACTCTGCAAAGAATCTGTTAAAATTGTTAAGGAGGCAAGAGGATAATGGCAAGAGTAGTAACTTTCGGCGAAATTATGCTTCGCCTTGCCCCCAACGGATATTACCGTTTCTTCCAGGATGACCAGCTTCAGGCGACTTTCGGCGGAGGCGAAGCCAATGTCTCCGTTTCGCTCGCAAACTTCGGTTTTGATTCGGCTTTTGTAACAAAACTTCCCTCGCACGCAATCGGTCAGGCGGCGGTCAATTCACTCCGTTATTTCGGTGTTGACACCTCGAAAATCGTTCGCGGCGGCGACAGAGTAGGCATTTATTTCCTTGAAAAAGGTGCATCGCAGAGAGGAAGTGTCTGCATCTATGACAGAGCACACTCGGCTATTCAGGAGTCCTCTCCCGAGGATTTTGATTGGGATGCAATCTTTGAAGGTGCGGATTGGTTTCACTTCACTGGTATCACTCCCGCACTCGGTGCAAATCTTGTTGAAATCTGCAAGCAGGCTTGTGTTGCAGCAAAGGCAAAGGGTGTTAAGATTTCTTGTGACCTCAATTACAGAGGCAAGCTCTGGACCAGAGCAGAGGCAAGAGATGCGATGACAGAGCTTTGCAAGTATGTTGACGTCTGCATTTCAAACGAAGAGGATGCAAAGGATGTTTTTGGCATTGAAGCTGAAAACACCGATATCTATGGCGGCAAGCTCAATAAAGAAGGTTACAAGTCTGTTGCAAAACAGCTTGCCGATAAATTCGGCTTTGATAAGGTTGCAATCACTCTCAGAACATCAATATCGGCAAGCGACAACGACTGGGCAGGTATGCTCTACGACGGCGAAAATTATTGTTTCTCCAAGGAATACCATCTTCATATTGTTGATAGAGTTGGCGGCGGCGATAGTTTTGGCGGCGGTCTGATATATTCTCTTCTAAGCGGCAAGAGCACTCAGGAGGCAATCGAATTTGCGGTTGCGGCTTCGGCACTCAAGCATTCTGTTGAGGGCGACTTCAACAGAGGCAGCGTGTCAGAGGTTGAAAAGCTTGCAGGCGGTGACGGCTCGGGCAGAGTTCAGAGATAAAACAGAATAAACTAAAACGGTTTGCATAGGATTTATCCTTTGTGAACCGTTTTTTTGCTGTGCCATTTGTTGAAATTGAACAAATTTGCGGTTGCAAAATTTACACCTTATAATTTTATTTATTCTTGAAATAGTTAAATAAAACAGTATAATGAAGTAAAAAGGGTGTTTGTGCCCAATATATATTTAAGGAGATTTTAAAAATGGCAGAAAAAGTTAAAATCGGTATAATCGGATGTGGCGGTATCGCAAACGGAAAGCATCTTCGTGCAATTTCAGGTATTGATTTCCTTGAACCCGTTGCATTCTGTGATATTATTGAAGAAAGAGCAATCGAAACCGCAAAGAAATACGGCGGTGAGAACGCAAAAATTTATACAGACTATAAAGAACTTCTTAAGGATGAAAGCATTGTTGCGGTTCACGTCTGTACTCCCAATAAGTCCCACAGTTTTATCACAATCGATGCTCTTGAAGCAGGAAAGCACGTTCTCTGCGAAAAGCCTATGGCTAAAACATATGCTGAAGCAAAGGCTATGTATGAAGCATCGGTAAGAACAGGCAAGGTTCTTTCAATCGGCTATCAGTCACGCTGGAGAGGCGATTCGCTTTACCTCAAAGAGTGCTGTGAGAACGATGAGTTCGGCGAAATCTACTATGCAAGAGCACTTGCTCTCCGCAGAAGAGCCGTTCCCACCTGGGGTGTATTCCTTAACGAAGAAGAGCAGGGCGGTGGTCCGCTTATCGATATCGGTACTCACGCACTTGACCTCACCCTCTGGATGATGAATAACTACAAACCCAAGATGGTTGTAGGTACAACCTTCAAGAAGCTTGGCGATCAGAAGAGAACCGCTAACGCTTGGGGCGACTGGGATCCCGAAAAGTACACAGTTGAAGATTCTGCTTTCGGTTTTGTTGTTATGGAAAACGGCGCAACCATCAGTGTTGAATCCGCTTGGGCACTTAACATTGCAGACCCCTGCGAAGCTTCAACTCTTATTGCAGGTGTTAAGGGCGGCGCTGATATGCTCGGCGACGACCTTCGTATCAACTATGTTAAGAACGGCAGACAGGTTATCGAAACCCCCGCGTCGGATGCAGGCGGCGTTGCTTTCTATGACGGTGCAAGTGACAAACCCGAAGAGCTTGAATGCCGTGCATTCTACGATGCAGTGCTTAATGGCGCAGAACTCCGCACAAGACCCGAGCAGGCAATGGTAGTCACTCAGATTCTTGAAGCAATCTACGAATCTGCAAAGACTGGTAAACCCGTTTATATTAACAACGATTAAGAGGTAAACATATGAAATTAGCGGTTCAGGTCTATTCGGTAAGAGACCATATAAATGACAGTGAAACCCTTCTCAAGGCTCTTGAGGAAATCAAAAAAATCGGCTATGACGGTGTTGAATTCGCAGGATTTTTCGGCACCGATGCCGCAACAATCAAGGCAAAGCTTGATGAAGTAGGACTTGTGTGCGTAGGTGCACATATGGGTCTTGACGATTTCAAGGAAGATAAGCTTGAAGCAACAATCGAATATATCAACACTCTCGGTGCAAAGGCAGTCGGTGTTGGCGGTGCACCCCATTCAACAATGGAAGATGCGGTCAACACAGGCGATGTTCTCGGCACTGCAGAAAAATATGCTATGGATAAATACGGTATAAAGGTTTATTATCATAACCATTGTGAAGAATTCAAGCCTCTTGAAAACGGCCTTTATCCGATTGATGTTATCGGTGACAGATGCTCGCTTGAAATCGATACATACTGGAGTTTCCACGCAGGTCAGGATAACTACAAACTCCTGACAGAAAAGAAGGATAAGATTGCTCTTCTTCACGTTAAAGACGGTATCGACGGCAAACCTATGGCACTCGGCGAAGGTAACAACGACCTTGCAACTGTTGTAAAGGCTGCAAAGGATATCGGTATTGAATGGCTTATCGTTGAAAACGATGACCCCGTACCCACCGGATTTGAAGATGTTGCAAGAAGCATAAAATATATCAAAGGCATTATCTAAGGAGAAACACAATGAAACTCGGAGTATTCACAACATTACTTTCAAACCTCTCGCTTGAAGAGGCGCTCAAATATTTCAAATCGCTTGGCATTGAAATGGTTGAAATCGGCTGCGGAGGCTATCCCGGCAATGCTCACGCAAACGCAGAAGAACTTCTCAATGACGATGCAAAGCTTGAAGAATTCTAGGCTCTTATCAAAAAATATGACGTTGAAATCAGCGCACTTTCCTGCCATGGCAACCCCGTGCATCCTAACAAGGAATTTGCCGCAGATTACGACAAGACAATCAGAAATGCAATCCTTCTTGCAGAAAAGCTCGGTCTTCATCAGATCAACACCTTTTCGGGTTGCCCCGGTGACTGCGAAACTGCAAAATATCCCAACTGGGTAACTTGCCCCTGGCCCAACGATTTCGGCGAAATCCTTGAGTGGCAGTGGAATGAAGTTCTTATTCCCTATTGGAAAGATCTTGTTGAATTTGCAAAGGCTCACGGTGTTAACAAAATTGCTCTCGAGCTTCATCCCGGCTTCTGCGTTTATAACACCGAAACTCTTCTTCGTCTCCGCGAGGCAGTCGGTCCCGAAATCGGTGCAAACTTTGATCCCAGCCATCTTATCTGGCAGGGTATGGATCCCGTTGCATGCATCCGCAAGCTCGGCGATGCAATCTTCCATTTCCACGCAAAGGATACAAAGATTGATAAATATAACACAGCAGTAAACGGTGTACTTGATAACAAGCCCTACGGAGATGAAATTAACCGTTCGTGGATTTTCCGTACCATTGGCTACGGCAATGACAATGCATACTGGAAAGAAATCATCTCAAATCTTCGTATGGTTGGCTATGACTATGCAATCAGCATTGAGCACGAAGATTCTCTTATGAGCCAGAACGAAGGTCTTTCAAAGGCGGTTTCATTCCTCAAGAATATTATTCTCACCGAATCAACAGGCGAGATGTGGTGGGTTTGATTTTTCGCCAATACTTTGTCAAAATTCCTTGTCTTGACGAAAAATCTGCTATCAAGCTGTAAAATGTAGTACTGAAATTACTTATATCTATCTAAGGAAGCGATATCATGGTTAACAATAAATTCGGTTGTGCCGTTATCGGTTACGGCGGAATGGGCGGATGGCACGCCCGCAAAATAAAGGAAGAAATGGGCGAATATGCCGAAGTTGTCGGCGTTTTTGACATTAATTTTGAGAAAAAGAATGTTGCGTATGTAAAAGGTTTTCACTTTTTCTCATCAAGAGAAGAACTTCTTTCGGATGAAAGAATTGACCTTGTAACAATTGCAACTCCCAATGATGTTCACAAGGAAATTGCGATTGATGCTATGCGTCACGGCAAAAACGTCATCAGTGA
>JAZNHM010000065.1:0-5119 GCA_045576955.1 Acutalibacteraceae bacterium
AACGGAGCCGATTTCCTGACCCATATTGTGGATATCATTGACGCCGAGTGCGATTATGTAGCAATGGCAGGCGAGCGACGGACTCCAGTATCTCATATTGTCTGCGAAGCTTTCGCAATATTCCTTGGCGGTCATTCCGCCTCTTGAAAGATTAACGCATTCGCTGCCGCACATTCGTGCGAGATATTGTCCCCAGGAATGTTCAAAATAGTCGTGATAACTCTTATTACCATTTTTATCAATGCTTTCAAATTCACCCGAAGAAAGACTGTCGCCAACCACGCCGATTCTTCTGAATATGGCTGTGTATCCGCCGTTATGAACAAGGTTTTCAAGCGGTTTTTCGTCTGTTGTGCAGAGCATATCTGTAAGTTTCATTTTATTGCCCCCTTTTTTTGAATTCTATCACGTTACGTTTTTTAAATCAAGAGGAACAATGGTTTTTAAAGAAAAAATGTATATTATACTTGTAAATTTCATGTATATATGAGATAATAAATTATTAATATTTGGAAGGACGGTAATATATGTCTGAAAAAAGAAGCAGTTTTACCGGCAAAATCGGTTTCGTGCTTGCGGCGGCAGGTTCGGCGGTTGGTCTCGGTAATATCTGGCGATTCCCTTATCTTGCGGCAAAATACGGTGGAGGCATTTTCCTTCTTGTTTATATCGTTCTTGCCGTTACATTCGGCTTTGCGCTTATGTGCGCTGAAATTGCAATCGGCAGAAAGACCGGTCAAAGTGCAATCGGTGCATTCCGCACACTCAATAAAAAATATTCATTCATTGGTGTTATCGCATCAATAATTCCGATCATCATTCTGCCTTATTATTCGGTTATCGGCGGATGGGTAACAAAGTATCTCACGGTTTTTGCAACTGGTGGAATTCACGATGCGGCGGCAGACGGATATTTTGAAACGTTCATCGCAAAGCCGTTTGAACCCATTGGCTGGTTTCTTATGTTCATCGGTCTGACTGCACTTGTTGTTCTTCTCGGTGTTGAAAAAGGAATTGAGAAGGTCAGCAAGGTTATGATGCCCGTTCTTGTTGTGCTGACTGTTTTTGTTGCGGTTTACGTTCTGTTTATGCCCGGCGCAATCGACGGACTTATCTATTATGTAAAACCAGATTTCAGCAAATTCTCGGCAACAACCGTGCTTGCGGCTATGGGTCAGCTTTTTTATTCAATGTCGCTTGCGATGGGTATTATGATTACTTACGGCTCATATATGAAAAAAGAGGTCAACCTTGAATCGTCCGTAAGACAGATTGAATTTTTTGATACCGGTATTGCGTTTTTTGCGGGTCTTATGATTGTGCCTGCTGTTTTTGCATTCTCGGGCGGAGATGAGGCAGCGCTTGGTAAAGGTCCCGGACTTATGTTTATAACTCTTCCCAAGGTTTTTGAGAGTATGAAAGGCGGGGCGGTTATCGGTGCGGTATTCTTTATCCTCGTTCTTTTTGCGGCTCTCACATCTTCGATTTCTCTTATGGAAACTGTTGTTTCGATTGTACAGGATAAAATCGGCTGGAGCAGAAATAAGACATGCATCCTCGTTCTTGTTTTCAGTATTCTTCTTGGACTTCCCTCGTCTCTCGGTTTCGGAGTATGGAGCAACGTCAGCCTCGGCGGAATGACATTCCTTGATATGTCCGACTTCCTGAGCAACAGCATTCTTATGCCCATCGTTGCGCTTCTTACTTGTATTTTCGTTGGTTATGTGCTCAAGCCCAAGGCCCTTATTGAAGAAATCGAGCTTACCGGTCCCTTCAAGGCAAAGATGCTTTTCACAGTGGTTATCAAGTATATTGCACCCATATGCATTATTCTTATTCTTGTTTCATCTGTGCTTGATGCACTTGGAATTATGAAAATTTAACGGAGGAATAAATATGAAAAAGATTATTTGTATTATACTTTCTGTTCTTATGGTTGTTTCGTGCGTTTCGGTTGGTTTTGCAGCCGAAAACGAACCTGACCTCAAGTTTGCGGTTGCTTCCGACCTTCACTACAATGTGCCCGAAGAAGAGCTTACCGCAAGCGGCGAAATAGATGACGAAATTTATTGGTATGCAAACCGCCGTGCTGCAATGGAAAATGAAAGCGGCTTCATCATCGATGAATTTCTTAACCAGTGTGCGGAGAACGACGATGTTGATTTTGTTCTGATTCCCGGTGACCTTGCAGATAACGGCAAATCAGTAATTCAGGAGCATCTTGATGTTGCCGCAAAATTCAAGGCTTTCGAAGAAAAGACAGGCAAGCAGATTTATGTTACCGTGGGCAACCACGATGCAGGTCTTAACTGCGAAACAACATTTGATAAATTCAAGGAAATCTATCATGATTTCGGTTATGCAGAAGCTCTCGCAACAGTTGAAGATAACTGCTCATATACCGCTGACCTCGGCGATAAATACAGACTCATTTCACTTGACAGTTGTGACTATGATAAGTCCACAGAGGACGGTATGGATGCCGAAGATATGGATTGGGTACGCAAACAGGCTCAGCAGGCAAAGAAGGATGGCAGATACCCCATTCTTATGATGCACCACAATCTTCTCGACCACCTTCCTCTTCAAAGACTTCTCAGCCACGATTTCATCGTTAAGTTCCACTATTCAACCGCAACTCTCTTTGCGGATTGGGGCATCAAGCTTGTGCTTACAGGTCATGAGCATTGCAGCGACGCAACTTCATACACAAGCCCCGCAGGCAATAAAATCTATGACTTCGCAACAACATCGCTCACAATGTATCCTCTTCAGTACAGAACCTTCGAGATTACCGACAAGGAAATCAAGTATGCAGCACAGACTGTTGATACACTTGATACAGACGCTCTTTCTGCGACAGTCAAGGGCTATTCTCAGGAACAGCTTGACCTTATGAAAACAGGTCTTAACGCATATGCAAAAGGATTCCTCAAGGCCGGTGTTCAGTGGAGACTTACCCGTTCACTCAAAATGGAGCAGATTGGCATTGCAGAGGGCGAAATCTTCTATGATCTCGTTAATACCGCAGTCGGCGGACTCCGTAAACTTCTCGAAGAGCCCCTCTACGGTGAAGGTGGCATTCAGGAGCTTGCAAAGGAATATAATCTTGATATTCCCGACAGCGAATACGAAACCGGTTGGGAGGTTGCGACAGAGCTTGTTGCAGCCCATTACGAAGGCTCGGAGAATTTCCATTTCGAATCAACTGAAATCACAATTTTCCTCCGTCTTGTTGCACTTCTTCTTAAGGACGACCTTGCAACGGTTGCTGACGAAGTTTTCCTTGAAGCTGCAAATTCAATCCTTGCCGACCTCGGCACAGATTCTATCGTTACCGACCTCACAAAACTCGGCACACAGATTTTCGGCGGTGTGACTCCTGTTGAATTTTTCCTTCTTGCAGCAGTTTCACCCCTTGTTCAGTCTTTTATTGTTGATGATGACGGCGTTGACGACAACAACGGCACGATTGAAGGCTACGGCACCTACACCGTTGAAGGCAATGTTCAAAATGTTATGGACAGCATCTATAACATCTTTAACAGCATTGCAAAGATGCTTTCAACAGTTCTTTCTGTTCTCTTCAAAATGATTTTCTGATAACAAAACAACAATCCCCGATGTTCGTGAACATCGGGGATTAATTATTTTATTCAGTTCTTTTCTACGCCGAGAGTAACCTTTTCGCCGTTGATATCCCAATCCTTGGTGTATGAACCGCCGGCGGATGCGATGATGTCGGTTGCGAGAACATCGTGCTTGATTTCGTCTGCGTTTGAAGTAAAGATTGCTTCAATCTTTGCGTTGCCGCTGACGTAAATCTTGATTGTGTCCATAACCTCAAAGCCTGCATCCTTACGCATTGTCTGAATCTTCGAGATAAGCTCTCTTACGAAGCCTTCTTCGATGAGTTCATCGGTAAGAACGGTATCAAGAACAACTGTAACACCGTTGCCGCTTTCTGCGTGGTAGCCTTCCTTCTGAACGGTTTCAATGAGAAGGTCTTCAACAGCAAGTGCGATTTCGGTATCGCCTGCGGTGAAGGTGATTGAACCCTTTTCGTCAAGATCTTTCTTTGCAGCTGAGCCGTCAAGCGAAGCGAGTTTTTCTCTGATTGCGCCGAGAAGCTTGCCGTACTTGGGACCGAGTGTTTTGAGCTGAGGTTTGAAGTTATATGAAACATAGCCTGATGAATCGGTAACAAATTCAAGCTCCTTAACGTTGAGCTCTTCTTCAATGATTTCGCAGCATTCCTTGTCAAGTGCTTTTGCTGCTGTAACGAAGATTTTGCCGAGGGGCTGTCTGTTCTTGATGTTTGCGGTGTTTCTTGCCGCACGTCCGAGAACAACGATGTTGAGAACTTCGTCCATAGATGCTTCAAGGTCTTTGTCGATGAGCTTTTCATCCGAAACGGGATAATCGCAAAGGTGAACGCTGATGGGAGCATCCTTATCAACGTTACAAACAAGGTTGCGGTAAATATCCTCAGCCATGAAGGGAATCATGGGAGCAGCGAGCTTTACAACAGTAACAAGAGCGGTGTAAAGAGTCATGTAAGCATTGATTTTATCCTGTTCAAGACCTTGTGCCCAGAAACGCTCTCTGCCGCGACGGACATACCAGTTACTCATATCGTCAACGAAGCTCTGGAGAGCCTTTGCTGCTTCGGGGATAGCGTAATTATCAAGATAGTTGTCAACAGTGTTGATAAGAGTGTTGAGCTTTGAAAGGAGCCACTTATCCATAACGGAAAGCTTATCGTATTCAAGAGTGTGCTCAGCGGGATTAAACTTATCGATGTTTGCATAAAGCACATAGAAAGCGTAGGTGTTCCAAAGGGTACCCATGAACTTACGCTTGCCTTCAACAACAGCATTATCGTGGAATCTGTTGGGAAGCCAGGGTGCGGAGTTGGTGTAGAAATACCAACGGATTGCATCTGCACCGTGCTTTGCAAGTGCATCGAACGGGTCAACTGCGTTACCCTTGGATTTTGACATCTTCTGACCGTTTTCGTCCTGAACAAGACCGAGAACGATAACGTTCTTATACGGTGACTTGTCAAAAAGAAGGGTTGAAATAGCCATCAGAGAATAGAACCTACCTCTTGTCTGGT
>JAZNHM010000066.1:0-10320 GCA_045576955.1 Acutalibacteraceae bacterium
CGTGGATGATATCGTCGTTTTCAAAACATCTTACAACGTGAACAATGGCGTCGCACTCACGGATATTTGAAAGGAACTTGTTGCCAAGACCCTCGCCCTTGGATGCACCCTTTACAAGACCTGCAATATCAACAAACTCAATGAATGCAGGTGTAATTTTAACGGGATTATAAAGCTCTGCGAGCTTGTCAAGTCTTTCGTCAGGCACCGAAACAACACCTACGTTGGGCTCGATTGTGCAGAAAGCGTAGTTTGCAGACTGCGCACCTGCATTTGTTATTGCATTGAAAAGAGTGCTCTTGCCTACATTGGGCAAGCCTACTATACCAAGTTTCATATTTTATCTGTTCTCCTTTAATTATCAAAGGTTTCGGGTTTGGCAATTTTCTTACGGCACAAACTCCGCCTGTTACACTTTTGTGATTATATCACAGGTAAAAACTTTTAACAAGAGAATATAAAAATAATTTTTATAAGTTTCGGCAATATGACTGAATCAGATTCATCAAATTTTCTTGTTAATTATTCTTGTTTTCTCAAGAAGCATAACAACAACGGGAATCAACACAATTTGAAGAATTATTCCCGGAATTGCGTTTGCTACAGCACCCGCCCAGAAAGCGGCGAAGCCGAATGCGGAAGCATCAAGACCCGCACACAAGAACTGAACTATCCCCCACACAAGTCTGCCGACAATCATCGAGATAATGAGTGACAGGTATATGTAACCCTTCTTTTTCGGAAAAGCACGGTAGAGAATACCGCTCATAAGACCGTAAGCCGCAAGTTCAAATGCCATTGCGAATGCAACGGGATACATAGGAGGCATACCCAATGTGAATGAGCGAAGAAGCGGAGCAATGAATCCGACAGCAAGTCCCCACGGTCCGCCGCAAATAAATCCGCAAAGAATAACGGGAATGTGCATCGGGCAAAGCATATTGCCTATCTGCTGAATCTGACCTGTCAGAAACGGCATCACAAATGCAAGAGCAAGAAACATTGCCGAAAGAGCAAGGTTGGTGAGTTTGTTTTGTCTTTTCATCATAGCCTCCGTGAAATTAACTGCTGAATGAATTATACAGTATAAATCTGTCAAATGCAAATATTAATTACACAACTCTTGACAACAACTGCAGATAAAATTATAATGTGGAATAAAAGAATATGAATTAATAATATACGGTTTGAAAGGCTTTTGCCGAGTAGATTAAAAGGGAAATCGGGTCAGAATCCCGAGCAACCTCCATTACCGTGTTTGTGCTTTGTCACATCAGTCGGAATACCTGCCGTGATTTTTGGTCTTGATATCTTGGGAAGGAAGAGTATTGCCGACTTTTAACTTGATTTTCGGGTTTAAGCCGTTATGTTTATTGCTGCTCTTTCAGCCTTTTGGTCGGAAGAGCTTTTTATTTTGGTGAAAATATGAAACAAGACGCATTTTCAAAACTTCATCCTGCGGTGAATCTGCTGTTTTTCATCGGAGCAATCTGCTTCGGTGTTCTTCTGCAGCACCCCGTTTATCTGCTTGCGGGCATATTTGCAAGCGGAGGGTATTACTTTTTCCTTAACGGCAGAAAAGGAATAAAAAACATATTGTTGATGATACCGCTTTTCGTGTTTGTCACAGTTTTCAATCCGATTGTAAATACAAGAGGCGTAACGGTTTTATTTACATATCTCGACAGACCCTATACCCTTGAAGCACTCATTTACGGAGTAGCAGTTGCGGCAACGTTCGTGCTGATGCTTCTGTGGTTCGGATGCTACGGAAAAGTGCTCACGGGCGACAAATTCACCTGCCTTTTCGCAAACCTGTCGCCGTCAATTTCACTTCTTCTCGTTATGGTGTTCCGTATGATTCCGAGTCTTCTGCAAAAAGCAAAGCAGGTTATCGGTGTCAGAAGTTCAATCGGCAAAGGAACGGCTGAAAATTCGACGCTCAAAGATAAACTGAATTCGGGAATGACGGTTATAGGAGTTCTCACTTCGTGGGCACTCGAAGGCAGCATCACAACAAGTGATTCTATGCGTTCAAGAGGCTACGGCCCATCAACACGGACAAGCTTTATGGTTTACCGTATGACTAAAACGGATTGGATTTTGACCGCGGTTATGCTTGCTTTTCTCTGCATTGTAATCTTTTTTGCCGCAAACGGCGGAATGAATGCGGAATTCCTGCCTGAAAGAAACATAACACCGATAAAAGGTTTTAACATAATCGGCTTCATCGCATATCTCGGTTATCTTATGATACCGACAATACTGAATATCAAGGAGGTTATACAATGGAAAATTTCAAAATTGAAAATTTAAGTTTTTCATATCCGACCTCAAAAGATAAAAAATCACTCGATGGTGTGTCGCTCAAAATAGAAAAAGGTGAATATATCGTTCTCTGCGGTAAATCGGGAAGCGGCAAAACAACTCTATTGCGTCACCTCAAATCAGTATTGACTCCCCACGGAAAAAGAAGTGGTGAAATATATTTCAACGGAATTGCTTTGAAAGATGTCAACAACCGTGACCAATCTGCAAAAATCGGATATGTAATGCAGAATCCCGATGACCAGATTGTGACGGACAAAGTTTGGCACGAGCTTGCATTCGGTCTTGAAAGCCTCGGATGTGACCAGAAAACAATGCGTTCCCGTGTTGCCGAAATGGCTTGTTACTTCGGCATTCAGGATTGGTTTCACAGAGATGTCGCTGTTCTTTCAGGCGGTCAGAAACAGCTTTTGAACCTCGCTTCAATTATGGCAATGCAGCCCGAAGTGCTCATTCTCGACGAACCTACAAGCCAACTTGATCCCATTGCGGCATCGGATTTTCTAAATACCGTCCGTAAAATCAACACCGAACTCGGCACAACAGTTATCATAACCGAGCACCGTTTAGAGGATATCTTCCCCTATGCCGACAGAGCTATTGTTATGGATTCAGGCAGAATCATTGCCGACGACACACCGAGAAATATCGGCAGGCTTCTTTATGAACAGAATAATCCTATGTTCACCGCTATGCCCACTCCCGTTCGTGTTTTCTGCAACGCAGGCGGCAACGGCGACTGCCCGTTAACAGTCAGAGAAGGCAGAGCATGGCTTAACAAAGAATTTTCAACAGAACCCGAAATCAAAGAAATTCCTTGTGAAAACATTAACGATGAAATCGAAAATCCCGCTTTGTCACTCAAAGAATTATGGTTCAGATACGAAAAAGACACCCCCGATATTCTCAGAGGTGTCACCATGGAAATACCCGTCGGCAGTATTTCTGCCATCGTCGGCGGAAACGGTGCGGGCAAATCCACAACCTTGAAAGCAATCTGCGGAATCTGCAAGCCTTACAGAGGCAAAATCAAGATTTTCGACAAACCTGTCAATAAATTCAAATCGGGGGAGCTCTTCAAAAACTGTGTTTCAATGCTTCCCCAAGACCCCAAAAGTCTGTTTGTAAAAACCAAAGTTCTTGACGAACTCACAGAAATGACCAAAGATAAAAACAAGATAACCGAAGTTGCTGAAACTTGTCAGATAACGGAACTGATGAATAATCACCCTTACGATTT
This sequence comes from Acutalibacteraceae bacterium, assembly GCA_045576955.1. GTDB lineage: Bacteria > Bacillota > Clostridia > Oscillospirales > Acutalibacteraceae > CAG-177. Next base: position 3,569 of record JAZNHM010000066.1, read on the forward strand.
GTCGGGCGGCGAACAGCAGAGAGTGGCTCTTGCAAAAGTTCTTCTCACCGAGCCGAAAATTCTTCTTTTAGATGAACCCACAAAGGGTATGGACAGCTTCTTCAAAGAAACATTTGCCGATATTCTGAACAAGCTGAAAAATCAAGAAATCACAATTCTTATGGTTTCGCACGATGTTGAATTCTGTGCAAAATATGCCGACAGAATCAGTATGTTTTTCGACGGTCAGGCGCTCACAACCGAAACTCCGCAGAAATTTTTCGGCGGCAACAGTTTCTACACAACTGCGGCAAACCGTATGAGCAAACACGTTTTCACAAATGCCGTCACGGCAGAAAATGTTGTTGAGCTTTATCTCAAAAACAAGGGAGGAACACAATGAAAAAATCAAACATTGCAATGCTCATAGTGTTCCTTGCTCTGATTCCGCTCACAATATTTCTCGGAGATAAACTTCCCGGTAAAGGCTACTACATAACGGGTGTTTTCATCATAATTGAACTTGCAGTTCCGTTTTTTATGGCTTTTGAAAGAAGAAAACCTCAGGCGAGAGAGCTTGTTGTTCTTGCCGTTATGATTGCTCTTGCGGTTATCGGGCGTGTAGCAATTCCCATTCCGCATTTCAAAGCGGCGTTTGCGATAATTATGCTTACGGGTATCGCATTCGGCCCCGAAGCAGGTTTTGTTGTCGGCGCAATAACGGCATTTGCAAGCAATTTTTTCTACGGTCAGGGTGCCTATATGCCGTGGCAGATGATGGCTTACGGCGCAGGCGGAATGCTTGCAGGTTTTGTGTTTATCCGTAATAAAACAAGAAAACCGTGGGTTATGGCAATCTTCGGATTCTTTGCAAATGTGTTCTGGATAGGTCCGATTCTTGACACTTCGCATATCTTCATTATGATGCCTGAAATCAGTTTTGAAACAATAACAGCAGCTCTTGCATCGGGTTTCCCCGTGAATGTAAGTCAGGGAATCTGCACCGCAGTTATGATGCTTATTTTCGGCAAGCCTTTGCTCGAAAAACTCGACAGGGTAAAGCAGAAGTACGGAATGATGGATAGCGAAAATGTGCTTTGAGCATCTTAGAAAAGATTCTTTGTTTTATAGATAAGATTTATAGATATTAGAAAGATTATAGAAACATAAAAGGTGACATTAGAAATATGACGATTTATTATATTGGTGTACTTAAGAACAGTTCTTTAAGCGTAACCAATAATAACAAAAGGAGAATAAATCGACATGGCAGAAGAAAGAAAATGTTTCAGATGTATTTACTGTGAAAGAGACTGGGGTTCAAATTGGGGTTGGTATTGTACCCGAAAAAGGACTCATGTAAAACCGGAGGATTATTGCGGATATTTTGAATTGAAGTAAAAATTCAAGCCATAAAAAGGATAAGCTTTTTTAAAAAACAGGTTGGCTTTTGTTGAAAAAATAATTTTTGGATATATAATTATTATTGAACACTCGGAATGGATAGCGAGTGCAATAAATCAGGATTTTGACGAATATTGATTGGCTGTGAAAGGATGATAACGGTGGATTCAAAAAGAGATATTTTCATTTCATACAAAAATGATGGAGAAGGACGGTACTTTGCCGAAAAGGTCAGTAATACATTAAAAGAACAAGGGTTTAGTGTTTATTATAATCCCGATGAACAGCATGCCGGAAGTTTTCCGGAAAGACTGCGCAAAGCTGTTGAAAATTGCAAGGATTTTCTGTTGGTTTTATCACAGGCTTGTTTAGACCAATTAATACGTAACGAAAAAGTTGATTGGGTCAGAGAAGAGATCCTTACTGCCAGGGAAAACGGAAAAAATATTGTGCCGTTATTGGTGCCGGGTGTTACAATGCCAAAGGATAAAGACGATATGCCTGAGGACCTTGAATTTCTTCCTCACGAAGAAGCGGTTAACATTTTTGTTCCGTTTGACAAATCACCCTTGGAACGTTTGCTGGTATATATTAAATCTGAGCCTGCTGATAAAAAACGGAACAAAGATGACATTCCGGACGGAACAGGTGCATTCTTTGTGGAGGGGTTCAGTAGAATTTCAAACATTCAATGTGTAGATATGGCTTTTCATGCCGGTGCAGATTGGCGCAGAAATTCTGATAAATTGGATATTTTGACAAATATCGTTGATAAAAACATAACACTGAGAATACTTGTAAATTCGGCGGATACCGTTTCATCTATATGTTCTCACATGTCTCAGCCGTTAAAAAAGTATGTTGGATTTGACAGCTGTGTAGAAGAATGGATTGAATTGGCAAAAACATATCCCGACGTAGTTCATGTCCGTATTGCCGATGTGCCGCTGTTGCATCGTTTGTATATTCTCAGAGGTGAAGAGAACGGATATGTAAATATTAAATACTATACTTACGGCAACTGTACACCTGATAAAGATTTCAGAGCGACATTTGACAGTTTTGAAACAGAGTATAAGTTATATACTGAAGAGTTTGATTATATTTGGAACAAAGCAAGCCACAATGCGTATTAATACTCTTCGGCATTTGTGCTTTGTGTAATTCAGAATTACTTCCGAAAGGGTACACCGCATAATGTGTATTCGTAAAGGATGACTTGTTACAGACAACGTTGACACGGTCAGAAAACTACATTTCCGCAATGCTTGATTTAGAAAAACGGCAGGGCAAAACCTGATACATATCAACGGTTTCAGCTGTTTAGCACACAAACAACAAAGACTGCATGGATTTTCTTATGCAGTCTTTTGGGTTAAATATTTAATAAACAACTATAATATAGTGCTTAGAAGATAGCAAGCATACAGTTTATTGCAGATGAATATCATGAGCCATTCCGTCTTGACTCTTTTCGGATTCATATGTTACTATAAAATCAAACAAAACAGAAAGCAGGTTTTCATATGCAAATAGTTCAATGGTTTGAATCTGTTTTACTTATCTTTTCTCTGCTGTTCACATCAATATCAGGTTACATAAACGGCACAAATAAAGATACGGAATTGCTTCAAGAAAAGACAGGCGGATATATTTACGGAGTTTGTCATCCCGATGAAAATTATGAACGTATCAATGAAATCGGTCTTGGCTGGGTGCGTTTTGACATTCCTTATCCGTATAACGCAGACGGCAGCATCAGCGATTCGTATATTGCGTTCAAAAACAGAGCAAAGGGCTACGCTGAGCAGGGAATCAAGGTTCTGGCAATCACGCCTTACCCGAGATCGTATTTTGAAATAGGAGGTTTTGACCCGTCGGCTGACGAAAATGCACAGCGTACAAAAGAAATTGCGGTGTTTCTCTGCAATGACCTGCGAGATATTATAGGCGGAATACAGATAACAAACGAAATGGGTGTTTCAAGCTTCACATATCCGCTGACATTGGAGCAGGCGGCAAAGTTTATCGGCATTCAGGCAGAGGCTCTGAGTGAAGTCAAGGGCGATCTGATAATCGGCTACAACTGTGCAGGAGAAGCGGAAGAGCTGCACACTCTTATGAAACCTTATCTGCAATATATGGATTACGTCGGCGTTGACCTTTACTACGGCACATGGTACGGCGGCGAACTGCGCGACTATGTATCCGCAATCCGCAAGGTAAACCGAATGACGAAAAAGCCGATAATCGTAGCGGAATTCGGGTTTATCAGCGCAGGTGAACCGAAAAGCGAGGCAGACCGTGCCGAAATCCTTGCACGTTACGGCTATGAATCCGAAGCTGCTGCACGTGCAGATATTGAGAATTTTGTCGCAAAGCTGCCGGATGCGCTGAAAGCGCACGTATACGAGGAATATCCCGACCCCGCAACATGGGGAGATGCTGTTTTTCTGGATATGGATAAGCATTTCTACGGTTATCTCAACGAAACAATCACCGGTATAACCCATACGCCTGAGGGTCAGGCTGAGTTTTACCGCATGCTTTTGCCGGCATTGAAAAAGATAAACTGTGTTGCAGGATTTTTCGTTTTCTGCTGGAGAGATTCACCAACCTGCTGGTACTGCGGACAGACGAATTGTCCCTACGAAACCGCATGGGGAATAACAGATCTGGATGGAAATCCCAAGCCCGCATTTTATGCAATCAAGGATGTCATGGCGACCTTCGAAAAATAATTTAAAATAACAATACCGCAGTCGGTACGAAAAGTATCAACTGCGGTTTTTTATAGTGACTTACTTTTATATTAATACTCCGTTGCAATGGTCAACTTCGTGCTGAATCATCTGCGCAGGGAAACCTGTGAAAGTCTTGATTCGTGTCTGAAATTCAGCCGTCTGCCATTGTACTTTTATACTTTGATAACGCTTACATTTCCGAGGACCGCCGAGCAGAGAAAGACAGCCTTCTTCTGTTTCATATGGTCCTGATTTTTTTATAATCTCAGGGTTAAACATAACCATATATGTGCCGTCGTTATCAAATGCGATAATGCGCTTGTGTATACCAAGCATATTTGCCGCCATACCGACACAACCGTCTTTGTGTGCAATAAGCGTATCCAGCAAATCCTGTGCTACCTGCAAATCTTCTTTTGTTGCGACTCTCGATTTTCTTGCAAGCAAAATCGGGTCGTGTATTACTTCTTTAATCATATTTTCGTACTCTCGCCAAAATTCTTTCTCACTTTTTCAAGTTTCCTGTTGTGTAGAATTATTACAGTCATTCACTATAAACCATCACATTATTTTTTACGATTTTAAAACCTAATTTTTTATAAAACTCCACCAGTTTCTTTGTTCCTTCTCTATATTCTTCCGAGTCAAATCCATATTTATCGGCAGATTCATAATCACTTGCACAAAGAAAAATTGCTTTGCCGCTATCAAACTGATAATTCATCATATATAGAAGTTTTCTAATTACGCTTGATCCAATTCCATTTCCGCGAAAATTTTTATTTATTTCAATTTTGTCAAGAATCAAAACTGTTTCAAAACCTAAAATATTTGGAATATACTTTTTTAAAATATTTCCTCTTTTTCCGCAAACAGATGAAGCAATAATTTCGCAATCGCCTGATATTATATCGCATTTATCCCAGAAACTGTCATCGTTATCCAATTCGTATAGAAATAAATTACCAATTCGATTTCCGCAATCATCTTTTATTGTTCCAGATATGCTATATGGTTCACCATCAAGTAAATTGATAGGAGAGCAATCATTATTATTAAAATTGAAACAAACATCATTACTTCTTTCTAATTCAACCGTGAAGTCCATTGTGTTTACCTCCCTACCGACGCAGCCGTCTCTTTTGGCAATAAGCGTGTCCAACAAGCCCTATGCCATCTGCAAATCTTCTTTTGTTGCGACCTCCGATTTCCTCGAAAGCAAAATCGGGTCGTGGATGAGTTCTTTTATCATAATAAGCTCCTTTTTGTAAAGGTACAAAATGATTTTATCACATCCCAAAAAACTTATCAACATCATTATTCAAATCAAAACAATAAATTAATTTCCGTATAAACCGCATTTTCTGACAAACAATAACAGGGCAACTAAAATAAGCAAGGAGAAAGATATAAAATGAAAGCCACAGGTATTGTCAGAAGAATTGATGATCTGGGAAGGGTAGTTATCCCCAAGGAAATTCGTCGTACCATGCGTATCCGTGAAGGCGACCCGTTGCAGACAACATTGACACAGTCGGAAAAATGTATTTCCGCACTGCTGGAATTAGAGAAGCGGCTTGACTGAAACCCTTACATATCAATGTGTTTGGGCGTTTGTGTTAGCATTTCAAAAGTTGAAATATGTAGTAAAAATGTAAATATAAATTTTAAAATGGACTGCGACCATGTTTGACTATAATAATCTCACAACATAAGGAGAATAGTATGGATAACAAAGATTTACAAATACCCGAAAATGCTGTTGTTTTATTTGGTGAGTCTTTAAAAGATTGGACTGTTGATGATATGAGAATGTGGATTTCTCAGAATAAGGACGAATCTGATATAGCAAATCATGATTTGCAAAAAAATAGTTTTACACTTCAGAATTGAGTCGTTTATGAATCGCAACGGATATCAGGGCGGCGACGGTTGGTGGATTAAAAACAAATAATGTGTTAATTTATAACCATAGCAAAGTAGTCATAACCACTGGCTAAGCCGGCGACTTGATTAAGCCCTATAAGGGCTTCTTACCGGCGATCATCTAAAGACGCATTAAATATTCTTTCTTCTGCATCTACTGCTCTACCGCCCGTAAATAGGCACTTGCAAAACAACCCAAGTTTGTACTAAACTTTAGCTTTCTTGCAAGTGACTCGCTCCGCTTGATGCTTGAAGCTAAAGCTTTTTACGGTGTAACCTCCACCGGCAGAGCCGGTGGTTTCTAAAATCAATCAAAAAGACCACACAAAGGAAAATCCTTTGTGTGGTCTTTGGTTACATATCGATTTTCAGTAGTTACAACTGTTGCAAGAAATATCATGGTAAGTATAATAACTTGCATCAGCTTTTCCTTTAATAACAAAATTTTCTGTTTTAAAAGATTTGATATCATCTTTTAATTTAAGTTTTGTTTTAAAGGTTAGTAATATATCAGCGAACGACATAAACTAAATCTCGCAACAAAGAATTTTTGATGTTGGCTTGTGATAAATAACGTCCTCACCAGAAACAATCATTCCTTTGCAACTTTCTTTTGTTTATATTTTTTGAATATTTTTTGATTGAAAATTCATAATATTAATAACATATGAACCTTTCTTATGTATCACAAAAGAATTT
>JAZNHM010000067.1:0-11852 GCA_045576955.1 Acutalibacteraceae bacterium
CTTCATCACAAAGACCCCGCCCGCAGCAATCCTTATCAAGAAGGCTTGCGGTATCGAAAGCGGTTCGGGCGTTCCCAACAAGACCAAGGTTGCAACAATTTCACAGGAACAGGTTCGCAAGATTGCTGAGCAGAAGATGCCCGACCTCAACGCAGCTTCAGTTGAAGCAGCTATGAGCATGATCGCAGGCACAGCTCGCAGCATGGGCGTTACTGTAACTGATTGATGCAAACTGTGGGAGGAAAAATCCGATTTAACCACATGATTGGGAGGAATTAATTAACATGAAACACGGAAAGAAATATAACGAGAGTGCAAAGCTTGTAGACAAAGCTTCACTCTATGATCCCGACGGCGCACTTGAGCTCGCCGTTAAGACAGCAAGCGCAAAGTTCGATGAAACAGTAGAAGTTCACATCCGTCTCGGTGTTGACTCACGTCACGCAGACCAGCAGGTTCGTGGCGCAGTAGTTCTCCCCAACGGTACTGGCCGTACTGTAAGAGTCGCTGTTTTCGCTAAGGGCGCAGATGCAGATGCAGCAGCTGCTGCAGGTGCAGAAGTTGTCGGCGCTGAAGACCTTGTTGCAAGAATCCAGGGCGAAGGCTTTATGGATTTCGACGTATGTATCGCAGCACCCAATATGATGGGTCTTGTTGGTCGTCTTGGTAAGGTTCTCGGTCCCCGCGGACTTATGCCCAGCCCCAAGGCAGGTACTGTTACTCCTGACGTTGCTAAGGCTGTTGTTGAAGCTAAGGCTGGTAAGATTGAGTACCGTCTTGACAAAACAAACATCATCCATTGCCCCATCGGCAAGGTTTCATTTGGCCCCGAAAAGCTTGCAGAGAACTTCAACACTCTCCTTGACGCTGTTATTAAGGCTAAGCCCGCAGCAGCAAAGGGTCAGTACATCCGTTCCTGCACACTTGCAACAACAATGGGCCCCGGCGTAAGAGTAAATCCCAACAAGATTGGCTCAGCTGCCGCTGAAGCATAAAAAATGCTTGACAAGCACAGATTTTTGTGCTATCATATCTAAGCTGTTCTTTTTAAGACAGCAGGTGCTTTTCGCATAAAGGTTTTTTGAACCGCCTGCCGAGAGAGGAAGCATACCAGAAGTAATAGAGAATTACTATGTATGTTTGTGCCCTTTCCGGTAATGCGGAAAGGGCTATTTTAATTTGTAATCATTTACCTACGGAGGTGAAAATACATGCCCAGCGCAAAGGTTTTAGAGCAGAAGAAACAGATTGTCGCAGATCTTACCGAGCAGCTTCAGAATTCAGTTGCAGGTGTTATCGTTGACTATAAGGGTATCAACGTTGCTGACGATACAAAGCTTCGTAAAGAGCTTCGTGAAGCAGGCATCAAGTACACAGTAGTTAAGAACACACTCCTCGGTTTCGCAGCTAAGAACGTAGGTCTTGACGATATGTGCGGCGTTCTCGAAGGCACAACAGCTATCGCTATCAGCCCCGATGACCACACCGCAGCAGCAAGAATCCTCTCAAAGTTTGCTGATACTCACAAGAATTTCTCAGTAAAGAGCGGTTATCTTGACGGCAAGGTTGTTGACACAGCAACAATCGATTCACTTGCAAAACTTCCCACAAGAGACGTCCTTCTTGCAACAGTTTGCAACGCATTCAATGCACCCATCGCTTCATTCGCAAGAGCTATCCAGGCTATTGTTGATAAGAGTGGCGAAGCTCCCGCAGCAGCTGAAGAAGCACCTGCAGAAGCATAATCAAATTATAATTTAAAAATCTATTTAATTGGAGGAAAAATAAAATGGCATCAGAAAAGATTGCAGCAATGATTGAAACAATCAAAGAACTTACAGTACTTGAGCTTTCAGAGCTCGTTCACGCAGTAGAAGAAGAATTCGGCGTATCAGCAGCAGCAGCAGTAGCAGTAGCAGCTCCCGCAGCAGATGCAGGCGCAGCAGCTGAAGAAAAGACAGAATTCGACGTTATCCTTGCAGAAGTTGGCGCAGAAAAGATCAAGGTTATCAAGGTTGTTCGTGAGCTCACAGGTCTCGGCCTTGCAGAAGCTAAGGCAGCTGTTGACAGCGCACCCAAGGCTCTTAAGGAAGGCGTTTCCAAGGAAGACGCTGAAGCAGCTAAGGCTAAGCTTGAAGAAGTTGGCGCAAAGGTTGAAATTAAATAAGTTTGATTTCATAAAACAAAACGCTGTGCAGAAATGCACGGCGTTTTTTAATTGTCAACCATCGATTTAATAAGGTTGACGATTATTTTTTTATCTCGTTCGGAGAGTAATAAGAAGTTTTCAGAAATCTCATTTTCGAGGTATGTGTTTTGTCCTTTGGCTGTGCCTGAAACAAGATATGCCATATCACCGCCGAGAACGGAACTGATTTCTCCAAGCGTTTCAAGGCTGATTTTGGTTATCCCTCTTTCAATCTGACTGATATAGCCGACCGATACATCAATTTGTTCTGCAAGCCACTCCTGCGTTTTGCCTGCTTGCTTTCTTGTTGCTTTGATTCTTTGTCCTATTAACTGGAAATCAACACTCATAACTTTCACCTCTCCTATATTCTGATAGCAATAGCTAAAAAAATACAGATACTAATAGCTTAATGTTTACTTATAAGTGTTGACAAGGGCGTTTTTTCGTGCTATTATGATTTTAAAGAAATCTGTTGACATAGATTTCTTTTTGTGAAATAATTAAATAAAAATAAACGGAGGGATTAAAATGTCAGCAATTTTATTAAAAGTATTTTCTGTTGTTATGTCAGTGTTAGTTACTCTTTCGGGCACGTTTCCGGCACTTTTTGGAAACAGAGTTTTCTCTGATCCGGTTTACGGTTCGCTGGTTGATGATGGTACTCTTTTAAACGTAGGTTTTCTTGAAGAAGCAATCATTATTTCAGATTATGAAACAGCAAAAAATCTTTTTAACGAAGATCAGACAGGAGAACTTAACGAAAAATATTTTGAAAAAGGCAATATAATTATGTTTTCCGTCACAATCCCGAATTCAAGTTGTAAAGTATTTGTTAACAGCATTGCTGAATGCGGAGATACCGTTGAAATCGGATATAGTTTGGTGAGAGACAGGTGTGTAGGTGCAACGGTAATTTCGCGTGTAACGGTTTGTGTTGCGGTAAGCAAAAATATTGAAAATGTAAAACTTGACGAAACAGAGGTTTTTGTTCCGTTTTGCATTCATAAATAAAAAAAATGGGCATCTATCGGATGCCCATTATACTTTATTAAAAAATAAAACCAATGCTTTTAGCATTGGTTTTATCTGGCGGAGAAGGGGAGACTCGAACTCCCGCGCCGGTTACCCGACCTACGCCCTTAGCAGGGGCGCCTCGTCACCAACTTGAGTACTTCTCCATGGTAACTTAAATTAAAATATTAAGTTAAAAAAATGGCGGAGAGAGTGGGATTCGAACCCACGGTACCCGTAAGGGTACGACGGTTTTCAAGACCGTTCCGTTATGACCACTTCGGTATCTCTCCGTAAATTGCTTATATATGTTATCATATCAGGGCGTTCTTGTCAATAGTTTTTTTGATTTTAATATGATTAATTTTTAAAACCGCACTATCGAAAATTCGACAGTGCGGTTGATTTTATTTTTCAATTGTTTCTTCTGCGGCAGTCATTTCGTTGATGAGGGGAGGACGGAAGAAGTTGAATGCGTGCTTATGCACATCAATAACAACCTTGCTGTCGTCTCCGCCGTATTCACCGTCAAGAGTCCAGGGAAGCGGAGAGCCGTCAAGGGTTTCAATTTCGATGTGCTTGCCCTTGAGAAAAATAATATTAGGATTAGTAAGGTTCTTTTTAAGAACAGCACCGGCAAGCTCTGCCCAGCCTTTGACCGTGCCCGGATTCTTTGCAAGAAGAATTTCGTAAAGACCGTCGTTAAGGCAGACTTCATTGCGGTCAAGGTGAATAACCTTGCCGACTGTATAGGAATTAGAGATTGCACCGAAAATAAATTCACCCTCAACCTCAGTGCCGTCAACAATACAGCGAAGAGGAATGTTGTGGATATCCCTGATTTCCTTTGCAGCTTCGTAGAAATAAGCGAATCTGCCAAATTTGTTTTTTAGGTTCTGCGGAGTTGCGTATGAGCATTCCGTCAGTGCACCGAATGAAGCAACATAAGTAAAATATCTGCCGTTGAAGGTTGCAAGGTCAAAAGGAAGAGCTTCTTCTTTAACGATAAGCTGAGCCGCTTTTGCAGATGATCTGACAGGCAGACCAAGATTGTTGGCGATTTCGTTGGTTGTTCCTGCGGGCATATAGCCGATAACGGGTTTGTTTTCAAGCTGCATAATGCCGTTCATCATTTCGCAGAATGTGCCGTCACCGCCTCGGCAGACTACGATGTCGTATTTATTGCCGTGCTCAAGAGCATAGTCGGTTGCATCGCCTGTTTTTGTTGTGTGCATTATTGTGATATTGTAGCCGTGAGAACCAAAAACAGCCGTAGCATCCATAAGGTCATCGTTTATTTTGTTAATTCCCGAGCATGGGTTGATTATCAGAAGGAGGTTCTTTTTCATACACTTACCTTCGCTTTCCTTTTTGTCTTGGTGTTACAACTTCGTAATTATAACATTATTTGTAACGTCATGCAAGCAAAAATGTATGAATTTACAGAAACTTTGTAAAATAAAAAAACTGTTCCGCTAAAGTGGAACAGTTTGAGGCTTATCTGTTTAACAAATAGTCGATACCTCTTAAGTATCCGTCAAATCCAAGCCCGATAAACGATTTTTCGCAAGCCATACCGGCATATGATATCTGCCTGAAATTCTCTCTTTTCGAAACATCGGAGATATGAATTTCAACGGTGGGAATTGCAACGGACTTGAGAGCATCGAGAATTGCAATGCTTGTGTGGGTATATGCGGCGGGATTTATGATGATTCCGTCAAACTTTCCGAAAGCCGTCTGAATTTCATCAACAATTGCGCCTTCGTGGTTAGACTGAAAAATCTTGACCTCAACATTCTTTTTCGATGCATAGTTTTCAATAAGTGTGCAGAGGTCGGCATAGGTGTTTTTGCCGTAGATATCGGGCTCTCTTATACCGAGCATATTAAGATTAGGTCCGTTTATTACAAGGATACGCATTCGCAAATTCTCCTTACTGTTATTTTGGGGTCAGGGTCAACCTCAACGGTGAAATCTGCCGTTTCGAGGTATAGCGGAAGCCTTTCGGCGTGCATTTTCTTCAGTGCTTCGGGACTTTTTGAAAGAGGTCTGCCATCAGTTGCAAGAGAATCAACATCGGCATCAAGGAATATGACGGTTGAATTTTCACGCAGAGCGATTCTGTTTTCTTCTCTGAGAATTGCGCCGCCGCCCGTTGCAATTATTCTGCCCGCACCCTTGCCTGCAAGCTTTACTGCTTCGGTTTCGCGTTTGCGGAATTCATCCTCACCGTATTTTGAAAAAATATCGGGAATTGATTCGCCCGATGCATCGATAACCATTGAATCCGTGTCAATGCATTCACGTTCCGTTTTGTTCGAAAGCAGGGCGGCAACGGTGGACTTTCCGCATCCGGGCATACCGACAAGCACGATATTTTTCTGTTCTGCGATGATGGCATCGTATATTTCGTCAATGCGTGAAACGGGAATTGATTTGCCCGTAAAGAGTTCAGCAGCTCTGAGCGCCTGAGCAACGAGCATATAAAGACCGTTTATACAGTCAATCCCGAGCTTTTCGGCATCGAGAAGAAAGACCGTCCTTGCGGGATTGTAAATCAAATCGAGTGCCTTATGGCAATTTGTAAACTTTGAAAGATCAATAAGCCTTTCGCCGTTATTTGGATACATACCGACGGGCGTCGTGTTGACGATGATATCCGCATCGTGGTGGCGGCTGATGTTATCATAGTTATTTTCGCCCGAACGTGAAACAACGACGATTTCACTTGCACCTTCGTCGGCAGCAACTTGGCGCACAGTAAGACTTGCACCGCCAGAGCCGAGGATCAGCACCTTTTTGCCCTTAAAGTCACATCCGCACTTTCTTGCCATATAAAGAAATCCGAAGTAATCCGTGTTGTCGCCGTAAAGTGTGCCGTCCGCGCGTCTTATGACGGTGTTGACGCTACCGACCTTTTCGGCGGTTTCGCTTCGTTCGTCACAGCGATTGAATGCTTCAACTTTATAGGGAATTGTAACGTTGAAGCCATTGAAGGAAGTGTCAGCAAAGAACAAATCGAGATTATCGGGTTCTGTGGGACAGAGCTTATATTCATAGTTGCAAAGGTGTGCGTGAATCTGAGGGGAAAGCGAGTGTGAAAGATTTCTGCCAAGGAGAGCAATCCTGCCGTTTATGATGCTTTTTTGATATGATCGGCTGATATTAAATATTGTTTTATAAAGGTTTTTGGTGTATTCCTGAAGTTCTGTCGGCATATTTACTGTTACGCTGTTAAGCACTTCTTGCTCGCGCTCCTCATTGAAAACAGGAATTTTGTGTTCTTTTTTATAATTTGCAATTTCAGCGGCGGTTTCCATACGCTTTTTGAAAAGTTGAGTCAGTTCGCCGTCGATTCTGTCGATTTTATCTCTTAAGTCTTTTATATCCATAGGTTTACCTCAATAAATAATCCGCAATAACGATTGCCGCTGCCGCTTCAACGCACGGAACGGCTCTGGGCACAATGCAGGGGTCGTGTCTCCCGCCGATAACGAGTTTTTCTTCACATCCCGTTTCGGTGTTGACCGATTGTTGCTTTTTGCTGATAGATGGAGTCGGCTTTACGGCACATCTGAAAATTATCGGCATACCCGATGAAATTCCGCCGAGAATACCGCCGTGATTGTTGGTTGCGGTTGAAATCTTTCCGTCAACGCAGACGAAATCATCATTATTTTCGCTTCCGAGCATTCTTGCACCGTCAAATCCTGAGCCGAATTCAATTCCTTTGATTGCAGGAATTCCGAAAACGACTGAACTTATTTTGTTTTCAATGCCGTCAAAAATCGGGTCGCCGATGCCTGCAGGTATACCGACGATTGCGCATTCAATTGTGCCGCCAACGGAATCTCCGTTTTCTTTTGCGCTGTAAATCTCTTTTCTCATATAATCGCCCTGCTTTTCGTTGATAACAGGGAATGTTTTTTTGGCAACAGCATCAAAATCATCCGCATTGACATTGCCGGGGTCAAATCTTTGGTCATCAACCTTGCCGATTGAAGAAATATGCGCACCGATGCAGATGCCTTTTTCTTCGAGCATCTGCATACAGACTGCACCCGCAAAGCAGAGGGGAGCAGTCAGTCTGCCGCTGAAGTTGCCGCCGCCACGGATGTCGTTGAATCCGTTGTGCTTTATCATTGCGGCAAAGTCGCTGTGCGACGGTCTGGGAAGATTGCGGAACTTTTCGTAGTCGTCCGATCGGGTGTTGGTGTTTTCGATAACCGCGCAAAGAGGTGCGCCGCAGGTGACGTTATCGACAACTCCTGAAAGAATTTTTACTTCATCCGCTTCTTTTCGGGGTGTTGAAAGGTCGCTTTGACCGGGGGCACGCCTTGCCATAAAAGAGGAGACTTTTTCAGTGTCAATTTTAAATCCCGCAGGCAGACCGTCAATCACAACTCCGATTGCATTGGAATGCGACTGACCGAATATTGTTATTTTAATATTATTTCCAAAATTACACGACATCGGATTTTTCTCCCAGCTTGTTAAAATCGTCAAAAAATGAGGGGTAAGATTTGTTGAGCGCTTGGGCGTTGCGGATGATGACATTGTCCTTGCATTTCAGTGATGCAACAGCCGCAGCCACAGCAATTCTGTGGTCATTGAACGAATCGGTTTCGCCACCTATAAGAGACGGTTTTCCTTTTATTATCAAACCGTCCTCTGTTTCTGTCACATCACCGCCAACGGACGAATCAACCGCCGTAAGCAGAGTTGTCGGCACCTGAACGAATTCAAAGCCTCTGAGATACAGCAAGGATGCGAGACCTTCTATATCACCCGTAACTCCGCCGCCGAGAGCGACGGCAAAATCGGAGCGGGTGAGCTTGTTTTCTGCCATAAATTCAATAAGCTCAAAGAGCGCTTTTTTGCTTTTTGATTCTTCGTCTGCAGGAAGGATGAATTCAAGAGTTTCGATTCCTGCTTCTTCAAGGCTTGCCTTTGCTTTGCCGAGCCGTAAAGGCGCAACATTGCTGTCGGTAACAATATCCGCTCAGCCCTTGCCGAGAAGAGAAACACATCTTTCACCGAGTGTGGAGAGAACTCCTTCACCGATTATAACATCATATTTTTTTGAAGCATCGATACTGATTGTTTTCATTAGTAATTCCTGCTTTGGAATTTCAGTTTTCAGCGATTCAGAATCTTTATCTGGCAAATCGCCATTGCATCAAGTGCTCGTTCGTGGCTTTCGGGTGTTACGCCCGCACAGCACGCGGCATCGACCAAAATCGGTGTTTCGGGCAGAAAAGCCTTGATGAGCATTGCGTTTGAAATAACGCAGATGTCTGTGCAAAGACCGATGAGTGTTATGCTTTCAATTTTTTCTTCATAAGTATCGTATGCTTTAAGAAGCTGACCGAGAGCAACGCTTCCGAAGGTCGGTTTGTCAACGGGTTCTTCCTTGCGGAGTGCATCAAGCTCGGGGCGTATCTGCCAACCGTCTGTGCCTTTGACGCAATGCTCAACGGGAAGATTTGCGCCCTCCTGCGAGCTGAGATAATCGGATTCGTGTGTATCTCTTGTGAAAATGACTCTGCCGTCAAAGTTTTCAATCTTTTCTTTTACGGCAGGCAGAATGGTAACCGCCTCTTTTGTGCCGAGAGTACCGTCAATAAAATCATTCTGCATATCAACAACAATAAGAAATTTCATATCATTACCTCTATTCAAAAAGCATAATATCGTTTTCGTAGGGATTATCGATGCGTTTAACATCGTAATATACCTGAGGAAATTTCGGAACGGGATTTTCGTAAACAAGAGATGTGTCAACTGCGGGGCTTTCACCGTCTCTAAGAAGTCTGCCAACCACAACAAGCCTTGCATCCTCAAAGTCGTAACAGCAGGTTGAAAGCGTCAGAATCTTATCATTTTCGTTGATGTCAACACCCGTTGTGTAAAGTTTGCGCTTATCAATTTCGGTGATAAAATTATTGAACCTTTCCGTGCCTGCATTGACAAAGATATAGTTAAAAACTCTGCCGTTGTCGTCATTAGGTTTGCTGTTGGAGATAAAAACAGCATAAATTTTGAAGGTGTAGTCACCGTAAAGCGTGCTCATTCCGATAAGCGGAGCATTTTTGAAGGTTTCGGGGTCTCTGTATTGCTCAAGAGGTCCGAAAATCTTGTCATCGTGGCGCATATTGTGGCCGAAAATGACCGTGTTACGGCTGAGATTCTTCAGATTGCATCTGTAATCAAAGAACGGCACGCCGTAAGAAGTGTATTTTCCGTAAATGTCACGGCGCAGATATTTGTCGTTGTCATCTGACTGAACAACGGCATAGCTTATGTTCAGCTCGGGAATCGAAACCCAGCCTGAAAAATCCGAATTGATTGCATAAAGGTCGGAGAATGCGGGGTTCATTCCCTCGGGGAAGTCAATATCGGGATATTTTGACTTTATCTCAATCCACGGGTCAACCATCGGAGTTGTTGTGACCTGAGAAACAAGCTGAGCTATTTCCTCCGATTGTTTGTTTTCTTTCATCGGCTCAATCAGATATGTGTTAATCAGCACTGCAGCACCGCATACAGCAACAATAATTGCAAGAATCATTATGATTTTTCTTGTTAATGTGTTCTTTTGATTACCGTTGTTCTGCTCCGGCTCAGGTTTCTTCCCTGCGATATCCTCCAACATTTCCGTCACTGATGCATATCTTTCGGATTTATCAAAAGCAAGGGATTTTATTATGATGTTTTTTTCTCTTTCGGTGATATTTTCGGGGAAGCGAAGTTCACGTCCCTTGACTCTTTCGGGAGCTGACGGAGGCATCATACCGGTTACAGCTTCATAAAGAATTGCACCAATGGCATAAACGTCAGTGAATGCGCCGCAATGCTTAGGTCCGAGCTGTTTCTCGGGTGCATCAAAAGGCGATACGGTACTTTTTGGCGGGTATGAATAACCTGTCATTGCGGTTATCTTTCCGTCGGTCATTATCAGCGAATATGGTGAAATGCCGCCGTGCCATTTGCCTGCTTTTGCAAGCTTTTCGGCACAGTCGGTAACGGGTTTTAACAGCGATACTGCTTTTAAAAAGCTCATAGTTTTGTGGTTACCGATTGATGACGAAAGCGGAGTACCGTTGCTGAACGAGCACACATAATAGAAAGTGGAGTTTTCCGCAAAGCAGTCTGTGAAATCAAGAATGCTTGTCTTAGAAACACCGCAGAGCTTAAGGTAATGCGCATAATAAGCGGCGATTTCCTTGTCGCCCCTTGCTTGGCAGGTTTCGTCGTGATATTTTATTATAAGTTCACCCGGGTGGCGGTAAATAAGCTTTTCGTTGAAGTATTCATATATTTTTACCCTCTGACGGGTAGCAGTATCAAGAGCATAATAGGAAGTAAATATTTTTTCTTTTAAAATTATGCCGCCGACGAGATATTTTTTGTTGAGTCTTGTACCTATGGGCAGGCATTCGGGCGGATTTTTATGCTCTTTTCCTCCGTTGAAGCCACAGAGGGGGCAGGCTTTTGCGTCATCTGCGCACTCATTAAGGCAATAAATGCAACGTTTCATATTTACCTCCTTTCGAAGAGTTGAAATAAAGTTAATTTTATGATATAGTAATTTTACTTTAAAATAATAACATTTAGGTGATTATATATGAAAAATGGATTTTTTGCAATGGTTTCAAGAATGAAATATATCAACCGCTGGGCGCTTATGAGAAACGAGCACAGCGAGAATTTATGCGAGCACAGCTTTGAGGTGGCGGTGATTGCCCACGCACTTGCGGTTATCGGCAACAAGCGCTTCGGCAAAAATCTTAATGGAGAAAGAGCCGCGCTGATGGGTCTTTATCACGATACGCCCGAAACCCTGACGGGCGATATGCCTACTCCCGTAAAATATTACAGCGATGAGGTCCGCCTTGCGTACAAAACAGTTGAGGAAAACGCTTGCAAAAGCCTTGTTTCAATGCTGCCTGAGGATTTCAGGGATGAATATGAGCCTATGTTTATTCCTCAGCAGGGTGATGAGGAGCTTTGGAGACTTGTAAAAGCCGCCGATAAAATCAGTGCGCTCATAAAATGCATTGAGGAAAAGAAAGCAGGCAACAGCGAATTTGTGAAAGCAGGCGAGGGAATAAAAGAAGCTATTGAAAAGCTTGATTTGCCCGAGGCAAAGGTGTTTGTTGAGGAATTCCTGCCTGCCTACGAAATGACGCTGGACGAACTTCGTTAAAATGAATAATTAAGAGTGAACAGTGAAAAGTTTCGGATAGGCTCCGCCTATGACCGATTATTATGAAATAACAAGGTTCTCGAGCACGTAGTGCGAGAGGTTCTTATATAATGGGTAAGGGCGAAGCCCTTCCTTAACTATTCACTTTTCATTATTCACTATTCACTCATACAGTTATAAACCAAGCAGTTTTCGTGCGTTTTCGCCGAGGACTGCTTTTTCTTCTTCGTCCGTAAGCCCGAAGCATTTAACCAATTCAATATCCTGCGACGGGGCATTCCACGGTGCATCGCTGCCGAAAAGAATTTTATCAATGCCGTGAATATCAATGATTTCCTTTGCATAACGGGGAGTTATTGTGCCGTAGCAATAGGCGGTGTCGAGATAAACGTTTTTGCCTGCAAGGTGTTTTCTCGTTTCGGGCATTGACCATATGCC
>JAZNHM010000068.1:0-4115 GCA_045576955.1 Acutalibacteraceae bacterium
CCTCATTTTTAAATTTAAACATAGCTATTATATCAATTATTATGCATAAAATCAAGTAAGTAAACAAGCAAAACAATTATTCTGACTGTAAAGCAATCGATGCACCTCATCAGTTTGAAATACTGTGTAAAAAAACGATAATTTTTTTCGTTTGATGTTGTATTTTTTGTTAATATGTGATATCATTAATTAATAATATAATGATTACGGAGGATGAAAAAATGGAAAATAAAGATTTGTTTCAAAAATCAGCAGAAGGCTATAATTGTGCACAGGTTGAGCAGTACATAACCGTTCTTAAAACAGAATATAAAAAAGTTTTTGAATACGCAAAAGCAACAGAAGCCAATAATGAAAAACTCAAAAAAATCTGCCGTCAGCTTTCTGACGAAAACAAAGCTCTTAAAGCAGGCGGCACCGCACCCGCCGCCCCTGCTGCAGACCCTGCCGTTCTCGCAAGCATTGAAAGAATTATGAAGCTCAGCGAAGAAATCTCAAAAGAAAACGCTGCACTTCTTGCAAAGATTTCAAAATAATTTTCATTTTATCTGAAAGGCAGAATATCATTTATGGATCAGTTCAAACTTAAAAGCATCGATGAGCTTGACCTTGAGTTTGTTTCAAAAATTCGTGCAGCAGCATCGGTTCCCGAAAAAAACAATAACATTTCAGTTTCTCCGCAGGCTCCCGCCGAAGAAACACCCCAATCAAACGACACCAACGTTTCCGGTTTCGGATATTTTCCAAATCGCACTCAGAAACTTGACGAAAATGTTACATATTCGCCTCAGCCCGAAAAGAAAAACACACCCGTTGCAACCGTAAATAAAGGAGATGCGGAATACACTCCCGCAGGAACACATAGCCAGAAAGAAAACTCCGCTCCGTTTGTGCCTAATATAAATTACGGAGACACTGAAGTTGAAGAAAATTCTCCCAAAGTCAAAAAAAACAAGGGTGCTTTGACCGGCAAAATTGTTTCAATCGTCCTTCTTGCCACAACTGTAATCGTCTTTATTCTCGGATGTTTTGTTTCAATCTTCCTTGATAATAATGGTTCAAATATCGGCGGACTCTGCTTCAACACAATGAGTGCAGACCTTAAAGTTACAGGTGTTTCTCCCGTTTCAAAAGGCGACCTTATCATTTCTAAAATTGTACAGCCCGGCGAATATGAAATGGGTGATATGATTGCAGTTCCTTCAGCAACAACCGGCGGATGCGACATACACATCATTAACGCAGTCAGTCCTATGGGTCTTGAAGATGCAGAATTTATCACAAACGATATAACCAATCAGTCGCAGATGTCTAACACAGTTTATGCATCAAGCTGTTACGGAGTAGTTAATTCATATATTCCTGCAGTCGGCGGACTTCTGAGCTTTGCAATTGAAAATGCAATTCTTGTATGCATTCTCTTTGTTCTTTTAGCTGCATTCTGGTGCCTTCTTCTTGTGCTCCTTGAAAAGTCTGCAAACCCTTCAACAAAACCAAAAAAGGATAAATAAAATTTTGCACCGCAGAAATTATTCTGCGGTGCTTTTTGATAAGTAACGAAATATAAAAACGGCGGTATGAATTCATACCGCCGTAAAATATTTATTTAAGCAAAAACTTTTCAATTGCTCTTGCAACGCCGTTTTCCTTTGCAGAAGCTGTTATTTCATCCGCCATTTCAAGAATTCTCTGCTGAGAATTTGCCATAGCAACACCTATTCCTGCAAAATCGAGCATATCATAATCGTTATTACTGTCGCCGATTGCGATTGTGTTTTCTCTTTTGATTCCCGTCAGTTCAAGAACCTTTTCAATACCTTTTGCTTTGTTAAGACCTTTGATAACACAGTCTGCATATGTATCAAACTGAAAAACCGTCAGTTCATCTTTGAAAAGCTCTTTAAACTCATCGGGAACAATTTTTCCCATTGCGATAACCTGAATCTCATCTTCCGCACAAATTTTTTTATAATCCTCGGAAGATTCAACCGGAATCTGAAAATCCCTGCGCTGTCTTTCTTCGCTCGGCAGCATATAAACACCGTTGTAGCCTTCGAAGATTGCCCAGTATCCGCGGTTATCAAAAACATATTGCATAACACGCCCGACAAGCTCTTCACTCATAGATGTTTTCCAGACAGTTTCGCCGCCCATCGTTATCATCGCACCGCTACCGGAAATAATTCCGTCAAGGTCAAACTGCCCGCTGAGAATTTCGGGGATATTCCCCCACGAACGGCCCGTATTGATAAAAACCATATGTCCTCTCGCCCTTGCTTCTGCAATGGCTTTAAGGTTATCATCGGAAATTTTAAAGCTGTCGCTGATTAAAGTTCCGTCTATATCAAGAAAAACCGCGCATTTTTCTTTGGGATTCAACATAATTATGCCTCAATCTTATGGAAGATTTTCTTACCCTTCTTGACAACGATGGGAGTTTCCTTAAGTGCGCTCTGTGCAAAGCTCATAGCAAAATCGGTAACCTTTGCATCGTCAACGGAAATACCGCCCTGCTGAACAAGACGTCTGCCCTCGCCTCTTGACTTTGTGATTTCTGCCTTCATAAGGATATCAAGAATATCAATCATACCGTCTGTGAAATCAGCATCGGTAAGAGTTGTTGCAGGCATGTTGTCAAGGTCTGCCGCACCGCTGAAGATTGCTCTTGCAGCAGCCTGTGCCTTTGTTGCTTCCTCTTCACCGTGAACAAGCTTTGTGAGCTCAAATGCAAGGATTTCCTTTGCTGTATTAAGCTGGCTGCCTTCCCAGCTGTCCATAGCGTCAATTTCCTCAAGAGGAAGGAAAGTAAGCATACGGATGCACTTAAGAACATCATCATCAGCAACATTGCGCCAATACTGATAGAATTCGTAGGGAGATGTCTTTTCGGGATCAAGCCATACTGCGCCCGAAGCTGTTTTACCCATCTTCTTGCCTTCTGAGTTAAGAAGAAGAGTAATTGTCATTGCATAAGCATCCTTACCGAGCTTTTTACGGATAAGCTCAGTACCGCCAAGCATATTTGACCACTGGTCGTCGCCACCGAACTGCATATTACAGCCGTATTCCTTGAAGAGATGATAGAAATCATAGCTCTGCATAATCATATAGTTGAATTCAAGGAAGCTGAGACCCTTTTCCATTCTCTGCTTATAGCATTCTGCACGAAGCATATTATTAACTGAGAAACAGGCACCGACTTCACGGAGAACATCAACATAGTTAAGGTCGAGAAGCCAATCGGCATTGTTAATCATCATTGCCTTGCCATCACCGAATTCAATGAAGCGGCTCATCTGCTTTTTGAAACATTCAACATTATGTTCAATTGTTTCCTTGGTAAGTACCTGACGAAGGTCGCTTCTGCCTGAGGGGTCACCAATCATACCTGTGCCGCCGCCGAGAAGAGCAATAGGTCTGTTGCCTGCCATCTGAAGTCTTTTCATAAGGCAAAGAGCCATGAAATGACCGACATGGAGGCTGTCAGCGGTGGGGTCAAAGCCGATGTAGAAAACGGCTTTACCGTTGTTGATAAGTTCTCTGATTTCTTTTTCGTCCGTAACCTGAGCGATAAGACCTCTGGCTACAAGTTCTTCATAAATCTGCATTTTATTCACAGTCCTTTCAGAAATTGTTTCTTAAATTATATATTTTCGGCATATTTCAGCCATTCTTTTGCAATTATCATATGACCTGCAATTGAGGGATGAGTTCCGTCCCAGATAAAGTATTCCGTCCTTGACCTTTCGGCATTTTCTTTGATTTTGTCATAAAGCGGAACAAAGGTGCAACCGTAATCCTCCGCAACCCTTCTGGTCGCAGCTCTTATTCTTATATTTGCCGCTTCACGGTATGCAACAGAATCCTCGGGGTCGTTGCTGTCAGGGCGTTTGAAGGGACCTTCAACCCCGTCCGGATGCGGTGCATATTTATAAGAATAATCTGATTTGTCAAGAGGAAAATAAAACGGTTCGCAAATGATTATTTTTATGTTTCCGAGTTCATTCCTTGTTTTTTCGAGAATTGCACGGAGATTTGTTTCGTGGCGGTTTGCAGCTTCATCGGGAGTAATTCCGCTAAAATATCCGTAACCGCCTTCGTTAACACCGACAAGG
>JAZNHM010000069.1:0-6361 GCA_045576955.1 Acutalibacteraceae bacterium
CCCGAAGGTGATTACGATACTCTCGGCGGATTCGTTATCAGCCTTCTCGGTTATCTTCCGAGTGAAGTCGGCGATGAACCTATCGTTGCGGAATACGAAAATCTTCGTTTCACCGTTCTTTCAATCGATGAACGTCGCATAGACGAAATAAAAGTTGAAATTCTTCCCGAACCCGAAAACGATGAGGACGAAGAGGACGACGAATAAAACTCAACGGGTTACGGCAAAAGCTGTAACCCGTTTTTTACGGAGAAAATAATCATGAATAAAATCAGTGTCATTCCCCTGCCCAACAAAGTAATATATCTCGGAGAAGAAACCGAAGTTGCCGCACCTGAAACATCAATCTGCGTCAATCTCGGTGAGGAAGAATATATTCTTACTGTCGAAAAAAGCGGCACAAAGCTTGTAGGCGGCTCCGAAAAAGCAATTTTCTACGGTATGCAAACTCTCCGTCAGCTCGGCAAATCCTGCCCCTGCATCAGAATCGAGGATAAACCCGCATTCCCTTACAGAGGCTTTATGCTCGACACCGTCCGCCATATATTCTCAATCGAGGATACCAAAAAGCTCATAAATGCCGCCGCAAGCGTGAAAATGAATGTTATGCATTGGCATCTGACCGACGACCAGGGGTTCAGGTTCTTTTCAACACGCAGACCCGAGGCAACAGAAAAAGGCTCGGTGCGTGAAAAATCAACATTCGGAAAGCTTAAGGAAAACGGCAGTTACGGCGGATATTTCACGCCCGAAGAGATGAAAGAGATCGTTGATTACTGCGCCGAAAGATACATAACGGTTATCCCCGAATTTGACATCCCCGGTCACACAAGCGCTCTGCTCCACGCATATCCGCATCTTTCCTGCACGGGCGGTCCGATTGACGTAAAAACCTGTCAGGGAGTATTTAGCGATATCCTTTGCGCAGGCAAGGACGAAACCTTTGATGCTGTTTTTGATATCCTTTCAGATATTATCGAAATATTCCCCTCTGAATATATTCACATCGGAGGCGACGAAGCTCCGAAAAAGCGCTGGAAGGTCTGCCCCGACTGTCAGAAAAGAATTATAAAAGAGGGTCTCAAAAACGAAGAAGAGCTTCAAGGATGGTTCACAAACAAGGTGGTTAAATTTCTTGAAAGCAAAGGTAAAAAAACCGTTGTCTGGAACGAAAGCCTCAGAAGCGGACTTGTTGAAAACTCGCTTGTGCAGATGTGGATGGACAGAAAAAAGGATTCCGTTGCATATGCAAACAAGGGCGGTAAAATTATTGTTTCCGATTTCTTCCACTATTACTGCGATTACCCCTACGGTATGACACCGCTTTCAAAAACATATAATTTTGACCCGATTCTCAAGGGGATCGGAAATGCAGATTCCGTTGTCGGCGTTGAAGCTCCTATATGGACGGAATACATCAATAATTTTGAGCATCTGTGCTTTATGTGTTTCCCGAGATTCACCGCCGTTGCAGAAACAGGATGGACCGAAAAGAAAAACAAAAACGCCGACGATTTTTGCCGACGCTTTGAAAAATATTCTGATATCCTTTCGGAAATCGGAATAAAACCCGCACCCGCTTCGGAATGGAATCCGTCACCTTTGAAAAAGCTTAAGATTATTTCATTCCTTCTCGGACTGCTTGACAGAGATTGAAGATAAAAAACCGCTTGCGAAATGCAAGCGGTTTCTGTTTTTACTTCTTGTTGATTCTTCCTATATAAGCAAATGCTTCAAGCACTGCAACAACGGAAATAAATCCACAGCTGAGAATCAGCGACCATCCAAGGTCGATTGTGCCATTCTTGAGCTGGTCAATAATTACTTCCCAAGCAACAAGATAGATTGCACCTTCGAGAGAGAAAAGCGACAGAACGTGGAGTCCCTTAACCTTTTTGCTTCCGATAAGGGCAGAGTCGATTGCAATAAATGCCGCAGTCAGTACAAACATCGGAAGAATGAACTCGGGCAACCAATCGAACCAATCGGTTTTACTTAATATGTAATAAACATAACCTGTAATCGTGCCGAAGCAGATAAGCGCCGTAACGGCAGGCGGTGTGATCCTGAGAACGGGAAGAACCGAAGTTACCCAGGTAACAAGCAATGCGCCTACAACGTAGCCGAACCAGTAGTCGTACTTATCAAAAGCGATGTCAACCGCAACACAGATTGCCGCAGGAAAAACAAGAAATGCCGTAAAGAGAGCTGCATAGCTCTTTGACATCTTGCCGGGAGATTTTAAAAAGCTAAATTTGCCGCTTTCGGGTGCAGGGGTAACGGGTGTGACGGGTGTGGGATTGCAGTTGGGGCAAACCGTTGTTCCGTCAGGAATTTTAGTTCCGCAATTAGAACAGTACATATCTTATCCTCCTTGAATTGGTAACAATATTATACAGTTCACAAAAGAAAAAATCAATAATAAAATGAAAATTGACAAACAATTCATAGTGTTGTAATATATATTGGTTATTAAATAACACCAAGCGATTTGAAAGGATGGCAATTATGGCAATTTTCAGACCCTTCAGAGCAATACGCCCTCTTGCTGAATATGCAGATAAAGTTGCGGCACTCCCTTACGATGTTATGAACAGTGCGGAAGCTGCAAAAATGGTTGAAGGTAATCCTTATTCATTTCTTCACGTTGACAAAGCGGAAATCGACCTCCCCGAAGGCACTAACCTTTATTCCGAGCAGGTTTATCTTAAAGCAAAAGAAAATCTTGATAAGCTTGTCAGCGATGGAATCTGCAAGCAGGATAAAAAAAACAGATTTTATATATACCGCCAGATTATGAACGGCAGAAGCCAGACAGGTCTTGTCGGCTGTGTTTCAATTGATGATTATCTCAACAACATCATCAAAAAGCACGAGCACACCCGCGCCGACAAAGAGGCTGACAGAATCAATCACGTTGATTACTGCGATGCGAATACAGGCCCTATTTTTCTGACCTACCGTCCTCAGGCTGAAATTTCCGCAATCGTTTCGGAATGGTGCAAATCGCACACTCCCTACTGTGATTTTGTAACTGACGACGGCATTGCAAACACCGTATGGGTTATCGACTGCGACGAAACAAGCGCAAAAATCTCGGCTCTTTTTAACGCTGTTGATTATCTCTACATTGCCGACGGACACCACAGAGCAGCATCGGCAGTCAAGGTCGGTCTTAAGCGCAGAGAACAGTTCCCTGATTTTGACGGAAGCGAAGAATTCAATTTCTTCCTTGCAGTCCTTTTTGCTTGCGATGAGCTTGAAATTATGGATTACAACCGTGTTATGAAAGACCTTAACGGCAATACACCCGACAGCTTTATTGAAAAAATCAGCGATAAATTCAGCGTTGAGCTTTACGGCGACAGTGCATACAAGCCCGAAAAAGCGCACACATTCGGTATGCTCCTCGGCGGAAAGTGGTATAAGCTTACCGCAAAAGAAGGCACTTTTGATGCAAACGACCCCGTTGAATCGCTTGACGTTTCCATTCTCCAGAATAACCTCATCTCTCCTGTGCTTGATATTCACGACCCGAGAACAGATAAGAGAATTGATTTTGTCGGCGGAATAAGAGGTCTCGGCGAGCTTGAACGCAGAGTGAGTGAGGATATGTGCCTTGCATTTTCAATGTATCCCACAACTCTTGAGGAGCTTATGAATATTGCCGATGCAGGCAAAATTATGCCTCCTAAATCAACCTGGTTTGAGCCGAAGCTTCTCAGCGGTCTGTTCATTCACAAGCTCAAGTAATCATCAAAATAATAAATTTATCCTTTCGGGTAAAACTACTCCCGAAAGGATGATTTTATGTATAAAGCAGCTTTTTTCGATACGAAGCCCTATGACAGAATTTATTTTGACGAGCTTAAAGAACAGTACGGAATAGAAATCGAATATTTTGAATCAAAGCTCAGTCCCCGCACAGCAGTTATGGCAAAAGGTGCAAAAGCGGTTATCGCCTTTGTCAATGACGATGTCGGCAAAGAAACGATATCCGTACTTAAAGAAAACGGCACGGAGATTATCGCAATGCGGTGCGCGGGATATAATAATGTTGACCTTGCTGCAGCAAAAGATATTATGCCCGTGGTCAGGGTGCCCGAATATTCGCCCCACGCCGTTGCCGAGCATACACTCGCTCTGCTACTCACTCTTGTGCGTAAAACACACAAGGCTTATATCCGCACAAGGGATTCCAATTTCAGCCTCAACGGATTCGTCGGGTTCGACCTTCACGGCAAGACTCTCGGCGTTATCGGTACGGGCAAAATCGGAATGGCATTCATTGAAATCTGCCGCGGACTCGGTATGAACATCATAGCATACGACCCTTATCCGTCGCAGGGATATCTCGAATATGTTCCGCTTGAAGAGCTTTTCGCGCGTTCCGATGTTATTTCGCTCCATTGCCCGCTGACGAGCGAAACCTACCACATCATCAACGGCTATTCTCTTAAAATGATGAAAGAAAAGGTATATATTCTCAACACTTCAAGAGGGGCTCTGATTGATACGGAAGCTCTGATTGACGGCATCAAAAGCGGAAAGGTCGGCGGTGCAGGGCTTGATGTTTACGAAGAAGAAAGCGAATTTTTCTACGAAGATTTATCAGAAAGTATTCTTAAAGATGATACTCTTTCACGACTCATTATGATGCCCAATGTACTCATCACGTCACACCAGGCATTTCTTACTCGCGAAGCGCTCCGCCGAATCGCAGAAATAACGCTTGGAAACCTGCAAAGTTTCTTCGACGGTCAGCCGCTCGAAAACGAGATTGTTGCAAAGAAAAAAATCATTATATAAGATATACCATAATAATATATCATTTTGCACAAAGCAACCGCAAAGTCAAGAAAATATTGTATAATATATACCAATAATTCTAAAATATGCAAAATTCGCTTGACTTTATACATACACAACCGTATAATTATTCACATATTAATTCTCGAGGTACATATTTATGAGCAAAACAAAGATTTTTATTGACGGCAAGGAAGGTACAACGGGTCTGAGGATTTTCGAAAGACTTTCAAGCCGTGACGATATTGAAATAATGACTCTCAGCGAAGAACTCCGCAAGGACACCGCCGCAAGAAAAGAGGCGCTCAACTCCTGCGACATCGCATTTCTCTGCCTGCCCGATGCGGCGGCAATCGAAGCAATTTCGCTGATTGAAAATCCCGATGTCAAGGTTATTGATGCTTCCACCGCCCACCGTACTCTCCCCGAATGGGCATACGGCTTCCCTGAACTTTCGGCGGCGCATCTTGAAAAAATAAAGAATTCAAAACGTGTTGCAGTTCCCGGATGCCACACAAGCGGCTTCATCGCTCTTGTTTATCCCCTTATTGCGGCAGGTATTCTTCCCGCAGATGCACTTCTCTCCTGCCACTCAATAACAGGTTACAGCGGCGGCGGCAAAAAGATGATTGCACAGTACGAAAGCGGAAAAAGAGAAGCTTTTCTCAACTCACCCCGTCAGTATGCACTCACTCAGGAGCATAAGCATCTCAAAGAGATGAAAGCGATAACCGGAATCGAAAAAGCTCCGCTCTTCAGCCCCATTGTTGCGGATTATTACAGCGGAATGGCAGTTACCGTTCCACTTTTTAAAGAAAACCTTTGCAATGGCAAGGGCATTTGTGATATAATTGATGCTTACAAAAATACATATGGCTCGGATTTCGTTAAATACACCGAAGAAACAGGCGATGATGCTATGTTCTGTGCCGAAAAAATGAGCGGCAACGACGGTATGGAAATCCTTGTAAAAGGCAACGAAGACAGATTTATTCTGCTTGCACGCTACGACAACCTCGGTAAGGGTGCATCGGGTGCCGCAGTTGAATGTATGAATATACTTATGGGAATCGACCCGAAAACAGGATTGAATCTCTGATATTGAAAGGATTGTAAGAATGAAAAAAATTCCCGGCGGCATCTGCGCCGCAAAAGGATTCACCGCAAGCGGAGTTCATTGCGGAATCAGAAAAAATAAAACCAAAAAAGACCTCGCTCTAATTCTCAGCGAGAAAAAAGCGGCGGCAGCCTGCGTTTACACAACAAATCTCGTTAAAGGTGCGCCCATAACCGTAACCAAGAATAATGTTGCCGACGGCTATGCTCAGGCAGTTATCTGCAACAGCGGCAATGCAAACACCTGCAACGCAAACGGCATCGAAATCGCAGAGGAAATGTGTGCTCTCATCTCAAAGGAACTCGATATTTCCGCTTCGGATATCATTGTTGCTTCAACGGGCGTTATCGGTCAGACTCTTGATATCACTCCCATAGCAAACGGTATTCCCGCTCTCGTTGAGGGTCTCAGTGCTTCTTCCGACGATGCGGCAAC
>JAZNHM010000070.1:0-37961 GCA_045576955.1 Acutalibacteraceae bacterium
GTTAAAATATCTTTGAATAAGCAGTCATTTTTTTAGATTTTTTTGTATTCAATTTAGAAAAAACGAATGATATTGTTAAACTGTCGAAAGCAAGGAGGTATTTTTATGAATAACACAAAATTTAAAAAGGTAGAAAATATCAAGGAGTATCTCATCAATGAACTGAAAAAAGGAACGGTTCAGGCGGGCTTGTTTCAGAAGTGGGGAGAGATTTCTGCAAGAGTCGGAATACCGGGCGAGGAGATAACAACAATTATGTCCGACGGTTTAAGGGAAACCAAAAACACTGTTTCGCTTGATGAAAACGGATGCCCCGGAATGGTTGTTAAAAATTCCACCGGAGAAGAATATATTGTTGCGGCATCTGATTTTCAGGAAAGATATGAAAAAATTCCGGGCACGGAAAATCGGTTCAGGCCGTTGTCCAATCCGATAAATGCGTGCCGTGTCTGCGAAGACATATGCTTCATTGCGCCCTGGGGCGAAATGTTTTGTTTGGCTGCGGGAGGATATCTTGTTTACAATAAAGACGTTGATAATATTTACGGTATACAGGAATCCGAGTTTAATAAAACTTACCGTAAAGCAGATTCGGATTAAAAAGAAATAATAGCTAAAAATGAAATAACTGACAAATTAGAAGATTTTATTAATCACTTAGATAAAAAATGGCAAAACTTTGACTGTAAGCCTATGCAAAAAAATTGAACTTAGAATATTTATGCAATAGAATAAGCACATCGAAACAAAACCGTAAAAAAATGCAAGGTTTTGTTCGGAAAATCAAAAAGTAAGTTTTGCAGAAAGGAAGTTTTTTATGAAACACTCAAGAGACAGACCCTCGGAAAAACTGCCGATAAATTCTTACGGCATATCATATTTGACTAATTTTAAATTTGGAGGAAAGAAAAAATGACAAAGAAAATAATTTCAATAGTACTTGTAATAATTACAATTCTGAGTTCTGTTGCTGTTGTTGCAAATGCTGCATCATATGCAACGGGAAAATATGCGGTCAACACAAGTGCAGGGCTGTACGTAAGAAATGGTGCCGGAACCGGATATTCAAAAGCAGGCGCCGCATCCAACGGAACAACATTCAACGTAACAAAAGTCAGCGGAAATTGGGGCTATACCCCATCAATACGCTGTACGAACGGGGTTCGGTCAGGATGGCTGTGCTTAGATTATTGTATTTATAAAAATTCAGGCCATACACATAACTATAACGGTGGCAGATATTATGAAGAAGCCCACCCTCATGAAATAAGTGTTCGTTGCACGAGCTATGATTCATGCGGCGGTTGGAAATGGACCGGCGAAACCTATAAAGTTGAAGGTTGTTCACAGTGCTATCCGTCATCAACTGCATATTATACCCTTTCATATAATGCAAACGGCGGAAAGTATGCGCCCGCTGCGCAGACAGTTGCTGCCAACAAGACGTTCAGCCTCAGCACACAAAAGCCTTCCCGTTCGGGTTATACGTTCCTCGGATGGAGCACCAACAAGAACGCAGCTTCTTCGTCGTATTCGCCGGGTCAGTCGGTAAGGTTAAACGGCAATGCAACCATATACGCTGTCTGGAAGAAGAACCAGACCAAAGTTGAGGCTACAAGCATAAAAATCAATTACAGTTCCTATACGATGAATGTCGGCGGCTCCAAAGAGTTTGAAGCCACGGTTTATCCTTCCAACAATTCAAATAAAGCAATTTATTGGTCTTCAAGCGATCATAAGGTCGCTTCGGTAAACGGCTACGGCAGAGTGAGCGCAGAAAGCCCGGGCGTTGCTACTATTACAGCCAAAACAGAGAACGGCAAAAAGGCAACTTGCAAGATTATCGTAAAGGGTGTTGTTATTAAAGGTGATTTCCTGTATAACTACCCTGTCGAGGGAGATGTCTATTATCTCTCTGCAAAGGCTTATCCCGAATCGTCAAAGTTCACCTGGTCATCATCGAACAGCAAGATTGTAAGCATCTCATCAAGCGGTAAGATGACTGCAAAGGCACCCGGCACGGCAACAATCACGGCTAAGACAACGGACGGAAGAACCGTAAGCCAGAAGATAACCGTGCGTGCCGCCAACAAATGGAAGACGGGAAACTTCGATGAAGGATACACCGCAAAGGGCTATACCACGATAAATCTTAACGAAAACGTCGGCGATGCATCAATTAAGATTTATACCTATGATATGAGTGGCCACAAATCAAGCGGCGAGATGCACGTTATTCTCAGAGACAGCAACGGCAAATGGCTGTGGGAAGGCGACGTAAAGAGCGGAGGTAAACTCAATCTCGGCGATGACCACGGACAGTACAGAGTCTATATTGCCCGGAAGAGATATCCCAATGACATATCAGGCATCAGCAAAGATTGGCTTAATTCAGGCGAATGCGTTATGTGGGCTATAGAATGCGTCGATAAGTGCTATTCCAATTAATCCTTGACATAAGATGTGCCGCTCCCGATTATTCGGGGCGGCACACAAATGAAAACTTCAATAATATATAAACAGGAGATGTTGTAATGAACAATAATGAAGATAATATTATCATTCTTAATGATGAAGAAGGCAGAGAAGCCGAATTTGAATTTCTTGACCTTATAGAGTATAAAAACGAAGAATATGTTGTGCTTATGCCTATGGATGACGAAACCGATGAGGTTGTGATTCTCAGACTGGAAGAAGGCACAAACGAAGATGAAGAAGTATATGTAAGCGTGGATGATGAAGTCACTCTTATGGCGGTATTTGAGATTTTCAAAGACAAGTTCAGCGATGTGTTCAACTTCGTCGATTGTTGACGGAATAACTGAAACGACCTGATCGGCGAAAGCCGACCGGGTCGGTTTTTGATTAAATATGTTGAAAACAGAAAAATTGATGTTATAATAAAAATAAGGACTGCACGAGAAAGGATGAAAACGTATGGCAGATATCTTTGTTTCCTATAAGGATGACGGTGAAGGAAGAAATTTTGCAGGAAGATTGACTGACAGGTTAAAAAGCATGGGTTATGAAGTCTACTATAATCCGGAAGAGCAGTACGCAGGAAGTTTTCCCGATATATTACGTGAAGCGGTTAAAGCTTGTAAAGATTTTGTTCTTATTGTTACTCAGTCCTGTCTTGACCAGCTTATGAGGCACGAAAAGGTTGACTGGGTAAGAGAAGAGATTCTTACTGCACGCAATAACGGTAAAAAAATAATTCCGTTATTGATGCAGGGAGTCAGTATGCCGAAAGACAGGGACGATATGCCTGAAGAATTACGGTTTTTGCCCGATATGAAAGGAATATCTGTAGCTGAGCCTTATGATATCGCTCCGCTTGATCTATTGATGAGCTGGATGTATTCTAAACCCGAAAAAGAGGATAAATATAAAAAAAGCTTCAATAATAACGAAGAATATGATGTCAATCAGGATTTCAACAATACTCTGGCATTGGCTGAATCCAATGATGTTAAAGCTATGTACGAAATAGGAATAATGTACTATTTCGGCTTTTCGTGCTCCGATGGAAACTGCAGTGATTCCAATTACAAAGAAGCTGCAAAGTGGTTCAGAAAGGTTGCCGAAACAGAAACCGAATATGCAGCGCACGCAAATACGATGATAGCCAAAATGTATTTTGCGGGTATTATGCCCAGAGGCGGACAATCTTTTGAAAAATGCCTTGAACATTACAAAAAAGCTGCCGACGGTGACACGTATGCAAAATCAAAATTTGATTTAATGACATTGCAGGGACTCGGATGCAGTTTTGATTATTCTGAACTGGAAAAAAGGCTGGAGACGGGCAGCGATGAAATGTATGATAACGACAGAATGGACAGCAGGCTCTTCAGCGATATAGCTGCTATATATGTTTCGTACGGTCAGTTCGATAAAGCGGCGAGGATTTATGAAAAAATCAAGAGCGACAATGCTTCGGTGCAGTATCAGATAGGTCTTTTGTATAAGCGCGGTGTTTATGATATAGCACCCGGCACTCCTCCCGTTCCCAATTACAAAATGGCAAAATCCTGTTTCAAAAAAGCATCTGACGAAGGTCATATAGAAGCTACATATGAATTGGCAAACATGTATTTCAATCCCATAAATAATGAAGAGCCTGATTTCGGAAGAGCAAAAAAATATTTTAAAATTGCTGCAAACAAAGGAAACTCAGAGGCTCAATACAAACTGGGATGGATATATGAATACGGCTTGGACGGCTGCGGAAAAGACTACCTGAAGGCAATTGAATACTATGAAATGGCTGTTGCTAACGGTCACTGCTTGGCATCGCTTCAGCTTGCTCAGCTTTATCAGCAGTCAGAGGTCTGCGATTATAAAAAAGCATTCGAAAATGCAAAAAAAGCTGCAGAATCTGATTGCGATATCGCACAGTTCATCCTTGGAAATATGTACTTTTTCGGCCGCGGAACAGAGGCAAATATTGATTTTGCTTACCGTTGGTATGAAAAAGCTTATAAACACGGAATTTATCAGGCCAAGTTAATGCTGGATAAAATTGACGAAATGTTCTAACAGGAGGTAATTTATGAATACTTTATCTAAAGTTATATTGGGAGCCGTCGGAACAACTGTGGGTTATTTTGCTGTAACGGCAGGCGCGTATATGCCTTTTGTGATAAAAGAATCAAAGAAGAATTACAGAGATGATTGTGAATATCTGATGGTTCTGGGCGGAGATATAATCGGAGCGGAAACGCCGAGTCCGCAATTGTTAGAACGAATGAAAGCAGCTGCGGTTTATGCAAAAGAAAATGAAAAATGCTTTATTGTTCCTTGCGGCGGATGCTTCAGACCGGAGCAAAAAAAGTCCGAGGCGGCAATAATTGCAGCCTATCTGATTGAGCAGGGAATAGACTCAAACAGAATCATCCTTGAAGATAAGTCAACAACAACCTTTGAGAACTTTGTTTTTGCATTTGAAATAATAAAAAACCATTCAGGAAAAAATATCAATGATATAAAAATAGCATTCCTTTCTTCGGATTACCATATCCACAGGTCAACGATTATTGCCAAGCGCTGCGGATTAAAAAATCCCGGAAAGGTAAGCTGCCCGACCCCGTCTGAGGCTTCTAAAAGATATTTAAGGGAATATTTTGTAGCATATGATCTGGCATACAGAATTATATCCAAAAAGCATACAAACTGAGTTAAAGATATCAGAAGAACCCCCCACATCTCATCAGAGGTGTGGGGGGTTGCATTATCAGAGAAAATTTTTGGGAATATATGTACCCTCGGCAATTTTCTTAAGGGTTTCGCCGATTTTGCGGATTTCTTCATCTCCGCTGATAATAATAACTTCGTCTTTATCGCCTCTTGCAAACTGCAGATCATTGCCCAGCTTGCCGTGGTCGGTGATAACAAGAACCTTTTTGACATTTACACCTATATTGTTTGCCACATTGCAAAGCTTATGAATTGTGTTCTGGTCGATGCTTACACGTGCCTTGGCTTCAACAACAATGGTTTTCGTTCCTTTTGTGAGGATGCAGTCCACCTCGTTTTTGACGAGTTCCCTGGAAGCTTCGGGCTCATAAGTGAATTCAAATCCGCTGACAACGTCATCAAAATATCCGGTTCTTACAGCTTCGTAGAATATGTAGTTTTCGAGCAGTTCGCCTTCTTTTTTCAGAACGTTTTTTACACCGTATGAAGAAAAATCGAAGTTTGCCTGGAAATTCTTTTCGGTTATTGTGAGATTTTTGATAAATCCGTTGGCGTGGAGGCTGTTAAGAATCTTTCTGTATTCATTTTTGATTTCTTTGACATCGTTTTTGACTGTCGAAATATCAAGGTTTCTTATGCGTAAGCTGTTATAAGATATTACAAATTTCTTTTCTCTGCTTCCTGCGTTACCGTCATCGTTTTCGTCGGCGATGCCCGCTTCAATAAGCTTGGTGTTTGAAAGATTATCGGGAGATTTGCCAAACACGGTTTTGAGGGCTGCGATAACGGGTTCTTTTGCGGTTACCGTAATTTCACATACGCCTGAAGTGCGGTTCTGAACCACAGGCTTGATTACGAGCTTTTCGTTATTTAACGAATCCACAATCTTTTTTGCGGTTCCGAAGCAGAGCGACGGAAGAGTGAATTTTTCCTCAGTCAGATTGCTGTCTGTTTCATTTTTAATTTTTGATTTATCATCTAATTTTATTGATGCAAGAGCATTCTTTTCATTGATGTAATTCGAAATCAGCTTGCAGAACGAATTCCAGCTGTAAATGTTGCTTGAAAAACTCTTGCTGTTATTGCAAACTTTCTCCCACAAATCTTTTGCGGAATCGAAAAGCTCGGGGAAATGGAATGCGCTGTCTTTGGCATTGGAAAGAAGAAGCAGGTCCTCGGTTGTGATGTTCATATCCGATGAATCGATATAGTTCAGGTAAGAACAGTCCGAGTCGCCGTAGAAACGGCATTTTTCAAGCCAGAAATCAAAACACGGATATCCCAAAGTCTTGTACAGGCAATCGTTCAGCTGATTATTGCTGTATGCATTAACAGAGCGGTTGAAGAAATGGATGTTTTTATCCGAAAGATGTTCTTTGAATTTACGGTGAGCATCGTTTTCGTCACGGCAGATTTGCACGGTGCAGGTGATTTCGGAGATTGATTTAAGGTTTGTTCTTATTTCTTCCGCAAGCGCTGCACAGCAAGGGTCAACCGCAATAAAGAAATCCAGTTTGCAATATATATTTTTTTCTTTAAGATAATTGATTATAATCTTGATTTTTCTGCTGAGGTACTTATAGTTGCTGTTGGAATCATAGTAGAAGAAGTAATAAAGATTATTTGTTGAAAGAGCAAAGGCGGCGGCGATGTTGTTGAGAGTTTCGTCGTTTCCGTGCTTTGCTGAAAAACTCATCGCAATATTCGGTGAAAGAGGTGCGGTGAGGATATACGGGATTTTTGAAACGAGGAAAGAATCTATTTTCTTATAATCCGTTTTCTTTGCGTGCTCAACAATGGGGAACAGCGCATCATCTACCTGCTTAAGCAGGTAGGAAATTTCATCTTTGAATGCTTCTCCGCCGAGAGCTTCGCAGGATGACAGCAAGGCTTTACGGTATGATGCATATTTTTTTGCGTAATCGACGCTTTCGCCCAGAATGTTCTTTATAGCAACAACGTAGCGGTTGTAAGCATACTGCGCGTGGCTTTTCTTCTTTCCGTTGACTTGAATTTTATTGATTCTTTTGCCCACGTGAGCAAGAGCATCTTCCTGCTCAGGCCAGTTTTGCCTGCTTTCGTCTGCGGCTTCCTTCAGGCGGTTATTGAAATTGACGGACATTGCATCCAGCGGGTCAAGAAGCTTCACATCCGTTTCCCATATGTTATCAACGGCAGTCGGATTGCTTTTTAGCATGCAGGGATGCATAAGCTTGACGTCATCTCTTGTGGCGTGTTTAGCGATTATTTCTTTGTACTTGCTTGCCGGAAGCAGGGACCAATTAGCAACTGCTTTTTCAAGAATCCAGCGTCTGTGTTCAAGCCAGACGAGTGTGTTGAAGTTGGTTTTATCCTCGTTGAGAAGAATGTCGTTATTGAATTTGTCTGCCGCATCGGAGAGAGATTTTTTGTTGCTGTAATCATATTCGATGCCGAAGCAGCGGAGCTTGTAGCGTATGCTTATTGCGTTGGCGATTGAACTGTTAAATGAATAATGGTCGTTTTCAAAATCTTTTCTGATTGTGTTCAGGTCCTTATCGGTAATCTTGCTCCAGGAAAGATGAACCTTCAAAGCCATATCGCGCAGGTCTTTGCTGATGTTTTTTACGCTTCTGCTGTTGATGCAAACGGGATATGCTTTTTCGTGCTTATAGCTGTCGGAATAGCAGGCATAGTTGACGCAGCATCCGTTTTCGAAGCAGCACGTGATTTCTGCAAACAGCTCGGCAATATCTCTGTTGAGTTTCTCGTTTCCGAGAGCAACAAAAATATAAGAAACGTCGTTATAGCGTTCAACAAGGTCTGCAACGAGGTCTTGATTTTCGTTTCGGTTAATAAGGCTGAAGGATGCGCCGTTTTGAGAGATGGGTTCAAAATTCAGCTCGGCATACGGGTCGATGGCTTTGTCATCGTTTATGCTGATATATCTTTTCAGATCGTGCTTGTTGACAAGATATTTATTCATATCAGCATCGGGGTTATCCGAAACGGCGGTGATTTTTAAATTTACGCCAACCATCTGACCGAGCTGAAGAGCCTGATTGATGAATTCCTGACCGTAGTTACCGCAGCCGACAGCCATAATATGAAGATCGGTTATTTTTTCAGGCGAACAGCAGTACAAAGGACGGACATCGAGCATATTCTGGATGACCGCTGTTGAATTGATTTTGGATTCAGAGCTTGATTTGGCGCTGTCCAAAGGTCTTATTGTGCCTACATCGCGGTTTGTTTTCTCAAAAAGGAAAATGTTTTCAAGAGTATACAAATCAGTTAATATCTGGCTGTAACCGGTGTATTCGTTTGAAACGGATTTCTTAATTATGTCATAAAGGGAGTTCACAACATATATGCTGCTGTTTCTGTATGAACTGAGCACCAACGGAGAGTTGCAGATTTTTTCGTATAGCTTTCCGAACCACTCGCTTTTGTATTCCGTTCCTGTAATCATAAGGAACAAGGTTCTTCCGAGCAAATCGCTGTCACCGATAAAAGCAAGCTCGGGGTCGGAAGCAACTATTGAATCAAGGCAAGCCAGTTTGATGCTTTCTTTGTTGATTTTAGCCTTTTTTTCGTGCTTCAGGTAAATATCATCGGGAGAAAGAGAATCGAATCTGAATCCCAGTTCATTTATTTTCGACATTGTTTCGGTTATCGAAACGGCGGTACGGATAGCACCGTACATTTTATGCTCGGGGAAAGCTATTGATTTTTCGCTGTTACCTTCCGAAAGATAATCCGTTATGTTTGCTGTTGCATCTAAAGGAACCCAAATATAGAGCGAACAGGCTTTTTTGTTAATGTTTTCTTCGGTTACGGCGCTTCCGTAAAGAATTGAAATTTCGGGCAGAAAATTCAGACTGCCGTTTTTAAGAATTTCAAAGCTTTGCGAAATTTCGTTTCTGTATTTAATGAAGTCCTCTTTCAAAGATTTGTCGGCAATTTTAAGCTTTCCCGTTTTGGTTCTTTCAAGAAGAAAGTCATCGTAAAGCTCGTATAAAATGCCCTGCTTTCTTTTTGAAACGGCGGAATATACATTGAATCCCGATTTACTGTTATTTTTTATAGCTTTGTTTATTTTGATTTGACGAACTTTTTTTTCTTGGTTTGGTTCGTAAAGGGTAAGTTTTTGCCCAGGTGCGATAAACATTTTTTCAGCTCCTTTGATTTTCGGTTTCTTTATTCAAGCTCTTGAACAGATCGTAATTTTTAAGGAAGTCAAATGTGCGAAGCAATGAAACTTTATTATAGTCTTTCGGGTTGCTGAGTGAGCTTTTTGCAAATTCCTCAAGCGTTGATGCCAGCAGACTTTCGTGAATTTTGTCGAGCATAGACCAGTCTGCCAGGTAGGGATGAAGCTTACAGAGGAAACACTGCTGTTTCGGAACACCCCTTCTTTTATAATTGACGAATTGCTCCTTGGTTGCTTTTCTCCAACCGCGGCTGAGCATGAACAGAACCCATCTGTGGTGTTCCGTTTGAGCGAGGCTGTCGAGGGCTGAATCGCTTGCGTTGAATGCCTTTGACATTTCGTAAAGAATTTCGGAACTGTCGGGGTCGGAATAATCGTCGATGTTGCTCAGCTTGAGATTTTCGGCAAACAAACGGTAGGGAAGCGAAAGTGCGGTGCAGAGTGAAGAATCCTGATTGTAATAATTTCTGTAAAAAGAAACAAGACTTTCGTGGATTGAGTCTGAATCGGGCAGACCCTTATCCTCAGCGGAAAAACAGTAAGAGCAATGTATAAATTCTGCTCTTTTGTCGTTTGTGTTATCAATCAGATTTTTGGCGGAATATATTTTTCGATTCTGACCGAAGCAGAAGAGATTGTAGTTATCATACCACGAACTGCCCTGAGAGCTTCCGCCGACCTCCAGTTTTTCTGCCGCTTCGGAAATATACGAATTCTTTATCAGAACGGCAATAACCGGCAGTCTGTCGAAGGAATCGTTTGTCATAAGGAGCCAGCTGCGGAGTTTCTTTGCAAACTCAATGTTGAATTTATCGTTATCGGTTGCAACCACAAAATAGTTTCCTTTTTTGAGTGCAATGTCCATTCCGGTAATTCCGTGCTCGGCAGATTTGCCTGAAACAAAGCTACACATAAGAGGATGGTTTAACGGGCAGGAGAAGAAAACGGGCTTTTTTATTTTGAATTCTTTGCAGTATTTTTCATCAAACAGTGCCGCGCAAGAAGATTTGATAATGCCTTCCGTAACATCGGCGTTATCATCAATAACTGTAATTGAAGGCGAGAACCTTTTGCCCATTGAAGTGCAGGCAAGAGTTTCGGTAACGATTTTCTCGGTTACTTTTCCTCCGCCGAAAACAACAAGGTTTGTTTCCTTGTCGCCGTCAGAAATGCAGGGGGCAAAAAGAGGTTTTTCCGAAATGAGCTGCTGAGCAGCGGAAAGATTATAATCAACAACCTTTATTCTGAAATAAAGATTATCGTCAAAAGCATTCAGCTTTGTGTTGATTATGGATGCGGCGTATTCAGCATCGGCTTTAACAAAAATTCTTACGCTTTCAATAAGCTTTTTAGTTATTGACGGAAGGGCAAAAAGAGCTTCCAGCTCAGAGAAGGTGCTGATGATATTGATTGATTCGCCCTGATGTTCCGTATTTTTAAACAGAGAGCTTGTTTCTTTTATGAGATTTTTGAACAAGACGCTTTGACCAAGCTTTATGCTGTCGGGGTTCTCAATTGCCTTGCATATCTTGGATACCTTATCGGCTAAAGATTTGGCTTTTTCGGAGTCGATTTTGCTTATGGTTTTTATGGTATCGGAGAGCTTCTGTTTTTTCTGATTTATTTCGGTCTTTTTATTGTGGCTTTCATCTTTGGAAAGCTTCTTGTTGAGAAGGTAGAGGCTGTTTATAAATCCGATGCAGTCAAATATATTTTTCTCTTCGTCGTCAGACATAAATGATGCAACAAGGCTTGTGCTTCCGGTGTCTGTCAGAGCACTTTCGAACTTATCAAAGTTAAAATCCGAAGTGATTTTTTCTGCTTTGTCCGTATTGACTGTTTCTGTAAAATGAAGATTTGCGCCGTCATCGGAGTTTATAAAATAAAAATCGGTATCAACCTTATCCGCTGTTTTCTCAGCGGATTTTTTCAGTTTGTTAAAGAGGAACGAATCCTTAGAATATCCGACAATTTTTGCTTTTTTGACATATACGTCGGTATTTCCCAAATCGGGATTTTCGGAACAGATTTTAGCCATCAGAATGTAAGCGTGGCCTTTGGCGGTTTTTATAAAATCATTCTTAATGCCGTTTTCCAGAATTTCAAAAGCCTTATTCAGGTCTTTCGGGCACTGAAGGTCGTTATCGCCCGATATGTATGCTTCCACCAAATCGAGTATTGCCTTTTCGTTGCCGAGTTCTGCGGATTTTTCGAGCATTAAAAGAGCATCTTTGTTTTTTCTTTCCTTATATAAAAGGAAAAGATAATATGAGCCGTCAATCTCGTTGTAGGTGCTGTATTTTTCAAGGATTTTATATGCTTCGTTATAGCCTTCTCTTTCGTAAACGCATTCTGCAAGCTTCAGCATACCCTGAAGATACGCTTCAGATATTTCCGTTGCGGTTCTGTTTTGGCTGATGCCGAATGAAGAAGCAAGGAGTTTGTAGCCTTCTTCATAGTCTTTTTCTGAAGAAAGAGCGATGTTTGCAAGGCTGAGATCTCTTGCATCTTTCTGTTTAATGTCGAGGGATTCGCTTGTACCGTTCTGGTTTTCGCTTATATCATCATCGCTGTATGTCATAATATGGGAACCGTTACGTCTTGTGAACCAAAGCACCTTAAGAGCTTCCTGAGGGTCGAGGTTCGATTTGCTCATAAAGGTAAAATTGCCATTGTTTTTTTCTCTTTGTGGGAACAAAAATCTTTCAAGAGCTACTGTAAGAAGAAGGCGTGCAAAAGTTTCAACGGGATTAACAGCGAGGAATGTGTTAAATCCGTTGAAAAGTCGTTCATCCTTTTGGGGTTGATTATTTTTGGTATGGGTATAGTCAATCAAAGTGTCATAACTCTTGAAGATATTCAGATCATCTCTGTTTTTTTCAAGAATGCTTACAAGTTCTTTGTTGCTAAATAAGGTGTTTGCGAAAAATGCTTCCGTTTTATCTATGGTCTGATTCAGGAAAGACATCATATTTTCCAATGCTGTTTCGGGTTTTACGGCATCGGGAGGCAGATGTTTTTTTTTGATTTTTTTGAGATCCGGTTTTTGGTTCCAAAAAGATACGGTAAAGGCAAGCGAGGTGTGCAGTTCTTTAGTGTCGTAGTTCATGAACTGACTTTTGCTGAAATCGCTGAGATTTTTTTCGAAATAATCAGCAAATGCATCCGGAAAAAATGTGCGTATAAAATCATCGAATTTTTTGAACTTGTGGTTGACGACAGGCTCAAGCTTGTCTTTGAGCATGTTTAGGCTGTAAAGATTGTTTTGTTGGCAGATTGT
This sequence comes from Acutalibacteraceae bacterium, assembly GCA_045576955.1. Taxonomy (GTDB): domain Bacteria; phylum Bacillota; class Clostridia; order Oscillospirales; family Acutalibacteraceae; genus CAG-177. The sequence continues at coordinate 12,672 of JAZNHM010000070.1, forward strand.
ACTGATATCGTTCCACGACAGTGTGGTGTTGTAGCCGGGAAATTTGCCGAATTCTATAAGCATAAAAACACACCTTTCAAGATTTATAAGTACATTATACGGCTCTTAGAAAACGATGTCAATATAATTGCCCATAGATTAGAAAGCGGATTTTTTGTATAGATTACCCAAAGGAAAGGTTTTGAAAACACGGGAAAATCAGCTTTTGTAAATGAGCATTTAAAAAGTGTTAGAAAGAATTTAAATGCCGAATTTGAATATAAATTTTTCTTAGAAAGTTCTTGTGAAAAACATAGATACCATGCTCTGTCAGTTAGTAAAAGCGAGTGTTAGAATAGGTGTATCAAATTTGAAAACCGAGAGTACAGCAAATGTGAGGCGATGCATTATGATGAAGTCAGCGAAAACCTTTTAAAACAAAAAACAGATAAAAAAAAGCCCCCTCATTAAAATCTGAGGGGGGAAAGAGGTGCTTTAATCTTTTTACACTATACATCAAATTCGTATATGCATAAGTCCAAAGCGCCCATATGCTTGGGCTTTAATTGAATCTGTTTGACTAATTTCCAACGGAGCCGTTTGTCTATCACCTCTCTGCAGGTGGGATACAAATAAAGCAATTTTATTTTGTGTTTTGCAAGACTTTCCGCACGGTCAAGAAACTGCGACAGATAGTTTTCGTCAAACGGATTAAAAAGGAAAAAAACAGTTCCATCGTCGGGAAAAGTTTCGATTATATCTCCGTTTATAATTTTGATGTCAGAGTCGTTTCTGAAGCAGTGCTGTGCACGCTCGGCGATTTTTTGGTTGATTTCAACACCGATAAAGCTCTTGATTTTTGTTTTTTTGCGAAGAAAAGCTATGAGCCTTCCCCAGGCACAGCCCACATCAACAAAAACGTCATCAGGATTGCAGTCAATTACCTTGACAAGCTCATTAAGGTATATATAACTCAGATTCTGAGCGGGATAAGCACCGTCAATGTCATTAAAGACAGTTCCGTTGAGAGATCTGCCGGCAAATTTTAAGTCGTAATACAATCCGTAAATCCAAAAGGAAAAGTGATATAACCAGTTGCCGCGCTTTATTATTTGAATCGGCGAAAGCTTTAAAGGATTCTTTTTCAATTGATTATCTCCTACAAGTCATAGTGTTCAGAGCTGTAGTATTCGTAGTTTTCTCCGGCTCCGCGGTTTATAACGTATCGTTCGGGATGTTTGACGGCATCAAGGCAATATTCCGGGCCGGCACCCAGCAGAGCGGAAATATGATTAATTTCTTCAATTCTTTCTTTGAAAATGGTGTTGTTAATGTAGCATAGCGAAGTTGAAACGGGGTTTAATTCCAGCAAATCAACAAAAACGGATGTTTCATCCTCAAATTCAGCAAGGTCCAAAACATAGTTTGAAGGAAAATTTTTGCAGTTACCGATTATCTGAACGATTTCCTGCGCTTTCTTCAAAAAAGATTTCGGAACGTTGTGTTTAACGGAATGCACAGCCCGTGAACAGCTGTGAACGGCTCCGTCGAAAACAAAAAAACGAACCTCTTTTTTTCCGAGGGAGTCCTTTTTTATGTTATAGCATTTTGAAATCAGCAGTTCCTCATCCTGAGCTTCGTTGAAGGATAACAGAATTCTTGCCAATTCCTTGTCTTGGGTCAAAACTTTTTCAGAAGGAACGGTTAATGAGAATCCCTTCTTTTTAGATTTTATAAAAACTCTGTTGTTTTCATTGAAAAACTCAGCTGAGCTTTGGTTAAAATCTGCATTCAGAATCTGACCGCGATTTAACGAAATTATCCTTCTCTTTGTTAAGGAAAGAGCTTTCCAGTTTTCAATTTTATTTATATCCGACAGAGTCTCAAGCGGAAATCCGCCGTTTTGGGTAATCAAACCAACAGCTTCCGACGCATTATTGCAAGTGGTTCTCAGAAACACCTTTTTTTCAAGAATATCAATTGGGTTTGCGTCGGCATCCGTAAAGGTTTTTGATTCGAGGTCGCATAGTATATATTTGCCGAGTTTTTTGGCATAATCAGCCTGTATATGTAAAGGATCGTCGTTTGAGATATTTTTAATATCCGTTGATACGAAGCAATACAGCATTATCAGTTAAATCCTCTCGTTCAAAGAGTCCGACCTAAGAGAGGATAAAGGGAAAATCCCTTTATCCTCACGTCGGTTAGCATGTCTTGGGGGGGCACTTTTTGCAAGTAGCCAAACAGCTCATGCCTGCAGTAAGGTTTTTGCAGTAAGAAACCTTTGTTGTTTTTGCCTTCTGTACAACTTTCATGATTTCACCTCCTTTAATCTGAAAAATAAGATAATTCAATATATTTTTTGATCGACTGTTCAGAAAAACCGCACGAAGCTTCTCCTGAGAGATACTTCTGGAATTTACAGCCGCCAAAACACAGCGGAAGGAAGACGCAGTTTTTGCATTTTTCGTCCGAGAATGGGTCATCGGCAAGGAACTTGGCGATTTGATGGTAGTTAATCGAATCGGGTTCCAACACGTTGAAGCAGGCATATTCTTTTCTGCCGACTTCGTCCCAGCATTTATAAAAATCGCCGTTGTTATCAACAACATAGCAGTTTTCTGTTTCCGATGTGCAGAAACAATATCTGTCATCCATCACAGAAAAATCATCGTCGTCCCAATCTCCGTCATCGCAAGCCTTTGTGGCGAACGATTCGAATTCATCCGTTGACATAAAATCGCTTATTTCATTTACCGTATCTTTATTGAGATCCTCAACGGGGGAAGCATATACACGGATGTTGGGGTTTTCGAGGGAATCTACTTGTTTTTTCAGAAGTCCGAAATCGTTGCAGTTTTTGTTGTCAACATTCATTCGGATTAAAACAGCTAACGGTGAATCGTCAAAAAGAGAAAGATTCTCTATGATTTTATCGAAAGTACCGCCGCCGCCGCGCAAAGGTCTTCTCACGTCGTGGTTTTCTTTTAAACCGTCTATTGTTATCTGAACCTTTGTTATTCCCAACATATCAAGTTTTTCAACAATTTCTTCGGTTAAGAGATATCCGTTTGTTACGATATCCATTTTCAGGCGGCACTTGTTCTGAGTGCAAATCTGAAAAATACTTTTTGACATGCTTTCAACGATATCGAAGCACAGCAACGGCTCTCCGCCGTACCAGGTCAGGTTTAAGCTTTCAACTCCGCTCTTAATGGAATCTTCGATAAACTTAAGTATTCCCTTTTGAACATCTTCGCCCATATGCCCTTTCTGTCTGTTTTCATAGCAGTACGGGCAAGCGAAATTACAGTCCAGAGTAGGAGCGAGGGTGAGAAAAAGTCCTTTGTTTGCGAATTTTGTTTTATAGTGCAGATATTTCAAAAAAGCAAATTCGTTATCCTCTTCTTTGATTAAAATGCCGTTCTCGAAAAGTGAGTCGAGCATTTCGGAATCTGACAGCGAGCGGTTTTCAAGCTGCTGAGATTCCTCATCGGTAAGAACCACAACGGATTTACTGAATGTGTTATAGATAACATTTTCGTCTTCTGCTCTTTTATATTTAAAATTAAACTTTGATTCCTTAAGATTCATATCAGTTACACCTTCTCATTTGTTTACTTGAAAATTCTTTTAATACAGTAGATGCCTCCGCCGATAATCAGCGCTATCGGGAGCATAGCCGTTGGGAACAATAGTTTTACCGAATAAAACTTTTTCTTCCATTTAGAAAAACCTCTCTGTTTATTAATAAAAACTGATTACATTATTTCAGAGTCATATGATACCGAGGAAGATGAAATACCGCTTGATTCGTTGCTCGAGGAGATATCAGCTCCGTCATAACCGACAGAGACTGTGCTTACTTCGCTGATGGATGCTCCGTCATCCGAAATTTCTGCGGAATAATCCGAGCTTTGGTAGCTGTTAAACAGTTCTGAGCCGTCGTTAACAAACTCCGTGCTGACCTGGTTAAAGCTTTCATTATTCAGATTGTTATTCTGAGCAAAGAAATTATCGACACACTGCTGATAATAAAGGCTGTCGATAGCTTCGTAGGAACTTGACATATCGGGAGGAGCGATTCCGAGATCGTGGTCCGCTATGAATGTGTTAAGAGTGTTTTCGATATCATAGTCGTTATATATGGTTCTGGCAAAATCGAGGTTATCCTGATAACTGTCAACAGAATGGCTATTCAAGTAAACCGCTGCTTCAGGGTCGTTCATATTAAACTTTTCTTCAAGCTCTTTTATTACGGAAACGGTTTTGTTTTCACCGGCTTCAAATGCTGCTTTTTCGCACGCCTGAATTCTGTAAAGGGAATAAGCGGTATCGGGTTGTATATATGTATCCGGCATAATACCCATATCTTCCCAGTGACCGTGCATATCCTCGTGGTGGATTGTGTCAAGAATCTCCCAGCCGGCAGCTTCAACATTAACAAAGCGAGTTTGCGTATTTCCGTTAAGGTCTGTGCCTGTTGTTCGGAAAACACCGTCGTTTACGAGATTTGAATTTAATACAATTGTATCTCTATACTGATAACCGTAACAGCCGTTGTTCATATCTTTAAGCTGAATTTCTCTCGGCTCCGTTCCTCTTCCTGCAGCCAGTCTGTTTTCGATTTCCTGACAGGCGGCCAATTTTTTTTCGTTGCTGAGATTGTTCCAGTTTGAGGATGAAAACAATGAATAAAGAGAGTCATTGTTAAAAGAATCAAAAATTGTTGTATATCTGCCCACTTGACTCACCTCTTCAATATTTCCGCTTTTCCTGCAGAACGGTCCTTGAGATATTCATTCATCAGTAAAACTGCTGTGGGGAATCTGCAATTTTTCAACTGCATAATAAATGACAGCGAGAACTCTCCGTATTCGAACTCTGTGGGCTTATTCTGAGTGCAATAAAGATAAATAGTTTCCTCTAATCTGCTGTCAACGGTTGCAATCTTTTCTTTTGCAAGATTGGCAATAGCATCTTTATCTGCAAAAGGATAGATTTCTCTCAAAAACGAGAACATTTCTTTTTCGGATACTTTGTTTAACATTTTTTGCACACCTCGATTTTAAAATTTGCTGCTGATAAAATAATACCAAATGAGGAAGAAAGTGTAAATTGGTAATATCTACAAAAAAGACGGGGGAAAATTATGCGAACTTCTAAAACTTCTAAAATTTGCTAAAACTTCTTGAACTTCATCAAAAATTTTGTTAATATATGTACCATAGACCGATTCTATGCAGAAGGGAAGGTGAAAAAGAGTGACCGATTATGAGTTAAGATTGGAATTGATGCAAAAGAGAATGGAACACGGTTTCAGCCAAACGGAGCTTGCAAAGAAGCTGGGTGTTTCGCAAAGAAGCGTATCAATGTGGGAGAACGGGGAGTCTGTCCCTAAAAATATTACACGCATTAAGATAGCGGTATTGTTCGGGCTTCCTCGTGAATATTTTTTAAGCGATAATCAGGAATCCTCTGATGCTGACACAAATAACGAGGAAACAGAAATAAAAGACGCGTTGAATAAAATTATGGATTATTATAACGGCGATGTCGATAAGGTAATATCGATAATCAAGAAATTTTAAAAGGAGAAATAATTATGGCAAGAGTAATAGGTCTGGATTTCGGAAACTGGCAGGCTTTTGTGTGCAGTGTTGTTGGAATGGATGAAAAAACAAGAGCCGGCGGCACAATAGTGTCAATGAATATGAGACAGAAGAGGGCTGTTTTATGGGTATCAATGCAGTAAGCAAATCGGTTTTTAATAACTCCGTTGTTCCGTATACGGGTAACGAAAGGTATATTTTTGTGAGCTATTCCCACAAGGATTCCGACAGAGTTCTTCCCATAATCGGGAAGCTGATTGATAACGGATACAGAGTATGGTTTGACAGAGGGATTCGTGCGGGAAAAGAGTGGGATGTTGAGATTGCAAACCGTGTTCTCAAGTGCGGATATTTTATTGCAGTCATTTCGGATAATTATCTTGCATCGTCCAATTGCAAGGATGAGCTCAATTATGCCAGAGATAAGGAAAAAAAGCGTTTTTTGATTTATCTTGAAACAGTTGAATTGCCTCCCGAGATGGAGATGCGCTTAACAAGGGTTCAGAATATCCATAAATACAGTTGCGAAAGCGAAACGGATTTTTATTCTCGGCTTTTCGATGCTGAGGATATCGATATGTTCAAAGATAACGAAGGCAAAACATCGGAAGCGAGCGAAGAAACAGAAATAAGTGATTCGTGGGAACAATATAATATGGGGTATTCATATGAGTTCGGCGATGGCGTGGAGCAGGATTATGTTGAGGCGGTTAAATGGTACAAATTATCCGCGGCACAAGGAAATGCGTGGGCACAAGGAGCGCTTGGAAGATGTTATTTTGACGGATTAGGAGTAGAACAGAATCGTAAAAAGGCAGCAGAGCTGTTTTTAAAATCCGCTGAACAAGGACATTCAAGTGGACAAAAATGGCTTGGATACTGTTATCAATACGGATACGGAGTAGAGAAAAATTTATCAAAAACAGTGGAATATTATAAACTTGCTTCTGCTCAGGGTGAGAAATGGGCACAGAATGAACTTGGAGATTGCTATTATTATGGAAACGGAGTAGAGCAAAACTACCAAAAAGCAGTAGAAATGTATGAGCTTTCAGCTGATCAGGGAGACATGACAGCCGAATATAACTTAGGCATATGCTACTTTGAGGGTCAGGGTGTAGAGAAAAACTATAACAAGGCAGCAGCGCTGTTTTCAAAAGCCGCCGAGCAAGGACATTCAAGTGGACAAAAATGGCTCGGATACTGTTATCAATACGGATACGGAGTAGAGAAAAATTTAGCAAAAACAGTGAAATATTATAAACTTGCTGCTGCTCAGGGTGAGGAATGGGCACAAAATGAGCTCAAAAAACTGAATATTTCGAAATTTTCAGAGAGCAAAAGTGCAGATTAACGATTATATTATTAAAAACCACGTACAAAAAGTACGTGGTTTTTGATTTAATGAATATTTATCGGTTTGTTTATCTCATTAATCAGAAGTTCTCGTCTTCTGCCATTTAATTGATAGGGAACAACATATTCAATGCAAAAGGAGAAAAAATAAGAAATCCGATTATTGTTATCCGGATAAAGCACACACCTCATTTGATTTTACTGCCCGTTGAATGGATTTATATTTGACAAAATCGCGCTGACATTTTCTACGGCTCTTTGAATTTCTTTAGTTTGACAGTACATAGCTGAAAGCGAGTTGTTTACAGATTCCAGAATAGCGTTGTTTGCAAGTTGACGTTGGTTTATACTCTGCATATGATTTGAAATGTTTTTGAAATCAAGATGAAAAAGAGTGTCTGTAAGTGTTTCTTTTGATGTTGCCATATAATCATAAATATACACAGTTGCTTCTAATGTTCTGTACTGAGAAGGGATAATGTTAAGGGAGTAAGTGCTTGACAATTGAGAGTTGATGCTTGAAAGAATTTTATTGTTTTTATCCAGCTCAAGCTCTTCTTGCCGGGCTTTTAACTCATTTTCCTTTTCCATTTGACGGATTTTCATTTCTCTTGTTGCACAAGCATCTTCATAATTTTTAAGATTGATTTCATTTTCTTTTTTTGTTTTTTGGTGTATATCTAATTCTTGATTATATTTTTTTATATCACGATTTCTGTCCCTTGGAGGTAAAATGAAGACGGACAATACCAAGCCGATAACTGCAACACCTATTGAGATTGCAACAACACAACAGAATAAAGTGTCGTTAAAAGTGTTTGAATAAAAAAGATCATTGTCGCTTGCGAAAATCATAACAAAGAAGAAGAAAATATAACAGAGAATCATTAATACGATAAATGTTCCTATAGCAGAGCCCAACGATAATCCGGCAAGTCCCCAGTGTATATAGCTGAAATAATTGGTTGACGGTTTGACAGGAGCTGAAGTATTTTGAATATTTGGGTGCGGTACTTCAGGAAGATGAACAGGCTGTTTGTAAAACGCTATATTATTGAGATTTTTATTTATTCGATTTTTTGTTTCAGCTTTTACACATTCAAGAGATTTAACTATGTAAAGATAGTTTACAATATCTTTTCTGGGGATATCCATTGAAGTTGTATTATTTGATTGCGCCGTTATTGGGTTGCTGTTTTCTAAACTTGCTCCGCAAGACTCGCAATAGGATTTGGATGTGTCTAATATATATTTTTTACAATGGTTGCAATACATTGTAGTTATCCCCTTTCTATACCTCTGTTACTTTATGAGTGTCTATCCAAACAGTGGGCTTTACTCCGAAAGTACCAAAATAATTTGAAGTGTCAATTTTCTTATGCTCAATTACATTTTTTGAATCTGAATAGTTGTAACTGTATAACCAGATATCATCAGATACAATATCTTTATAATAATTATAGATTACCGAAATATTTGTATTGCTCGGTAAGGAAACATAATCATAACAATCATTTATATCGTCATAATAGTTGACAATTGCCTTCTTCTGCGCATTTAAAAAAGCCTGCTCATAAAAAGACGAATTAAGCCACTGGCGCAACGATGAATTTTGCCAAGTTATGTAGTCCTTATCGCCTTCGTAATCATCGTATTCTTTTCTTTCTACAATTTCCTTAGCAACTAAACAAAGATTACCTTCATCGTCATCGGCAACAATCCATTCCAAAGGAGCTCCGTTGTAGTTACCGAAATATACGGTATCTCCTATTTGTGCAACTTTAAGACCAAGTGCTCTGCTGTTGCCATAATCAGATTCAACCAAGTTTGTTCTGTGCTCCTCGCCGAAAAGAATAAATCTTGCAGTAAAATTATCGTTGGATTCGACCAGTTCGGAAGCGTATTTATAGGCACAATCGTTATAGATTTCTATTGAGTTTTTGTATTCGAGACCGATAAGATCGTCTAACTCAACAAATTTTGAGTAAGCTTGTTTATAATCGCCTTCCTGATAACTTTTAACTGCTTCATTATACAATCTGGATGGGTTAGATATATTGCGCCCTATAAAAAAAACACCTAAAATTATAGACACAGCAACGATTATCCCGCCTATAATGAGCGGTATGGCAGTCGGCTTTACTTCCATCGGACTGCAATTGTTTTCTTCCATTATTCAACCCTCTTCCACAAATTGTTAAATTAAATTATAATTTAAATTGTACCGAAAGTCAATAATCTGCTTATTGTATCAGCTTCAGGCAGATCCTTGAATTTAAACCCACAATCCGTTGAAATTTCAGCGGTTTGTGGGTTTTATTTTTTGCAACTGAGTCACACATCTCAGTTTTGCAGGGGAGAAATGCTTTTACGGCATAATCAAGCGGAAGTTATGAATTTATAAAGAAAAACCGAAATTACAGCAAATATGAAGCAATGCATTATGATGAAGTCAATGAAAACAAACGAGTCTTATCGCAATTTCAGTTCCCGAAAAACCGCCGTAAAACTCTTTTTACAATGTGCAAAAAAGTTTGTGATACGATAAGCTCAACGAAAACAACGCAACAAAAAACGAGTCAATGTTTTCGCTTTCAAGCCGTCAGATTTAAAATCTTAGAAAAAATTTATGCTCAGAAGATGGACATAAAATTTTCTTAGAAAGATTTCAAGGTGAACATAGAGACCGTGTTCTGTCAGTTAGGAAAACCGAATGTTAGAATGAGTGTATCAAATTCAAGGAGGATTTTCCAATGAAAACTTTCAGAAAAATCTGCAAAGAAAACGGCATCGAAAAATACAGTTCTTTTGTTGCAACCGTAAACGGATACTGTGAGGACGGAACGTATGCGGTTGTTGACGGATGCGGACTTGAAACGGTTTATAACGGAGTTACCCAAAAAATCGGCAGTAAAGTTCTTCTTACCGTTGACCATATCAACGAAGACTCCAGACAGATTTATGCAACATTCGAGCACTCGTTTACGGACGACCGTGCGGCGTAAGAAAGTATATTTTAACCGAAAGGGGATTTTATTTTGAAAAAGTTAAGTTTTAAAAAGAAAGCATTAATTATCCTTGCAGTTATTACGCTTGCCATTTCCGCAGTCACTTTCTTATGTGACCGCGCAAAGGACAAGCCGGAAAACGTCCCCGTGGAATATCACGAAATTATCTCTTTCTTTAAAGAAGGCAGGGTCACCGGATACACCCTTAACCTTGACACTTCAAAGCTTGAATGTCTGGTTGACGGCGGCACTCTTTATACATACACCGTGCCCGATAATGACCTGTTCATCTCCGATGTCCGCGAAGCCATCAAGAGTTATTCTGAGCTCAGCGGCACAGAGTATAACGTCAAAGCCGACTATGAGTCCGCACCACCCGTTTCAGATTTTATACTGTTTGCTCCGTCGGCATTGTTTTTTATTTTCATAACGGGAATGACCTTCTACTTTATTAAAAAGACCAAAAAGATCATTAAAGAATCGGGCGGTAAAACCCCGTCGGTTATCGGAATATCAAAGCAAGCCGAGAAAACAGAAGCGGTTCCGACCAGATTCAGCGATGTTGCGGGTGCCGATGAAGAGAAAGAGGAGCTTGCGGAGATTGTTGAGTTTCTAAAAAATCCCGAAAAGTACGGCAGACTCGGTGCCCAGATGCCCAAAGGTGTTCTGCTTTCAGGCCCTCCGGGCACAGGCAAAACTCTCCTTGCCCGTGCTGTGGCGGGTGAAGCGAATGTTCCGTTTTTCTCAATCTCGGGTTCAGACTTTGTTGAGCTTTATGTAGGTGTAGGTGCATCAAGAGTCCGCGACCTTTTTGAAAAGGCGAAGAGTGCAGCCCCTTCGATTATCTTCATTGACGAAATCGACACTGTCGGCAGAAGAAGAGGCACAAGCATGGGCGGCGGCAACGACGAAAGAGAGCAGACGCTTAACCAGCTTCTTGTTGAGATGGACGGCTTCGGCGGCAATTTCGGCGTAATAGTCATCGCCGCAACAAACCGACCCGATGTTCTTGACCCCGCCCTTCTCAGACCCGGCAGATTCGACAGACAGATTACAGTCAACTGCCCCGATACAAAGGGCAGACTTGAACTGCTTAAAGTATATTCAAAGAACAAACCTATGTCGCCCGACGTCAGTCTTAATTATATTGCACGTTCGACCATTGGCTTTACGGGCGCCGATATCAGAAATCTCCTCAACGAAGCGGCGTTGCTTGCTACAAGAAAGAACAGAAGCCGCATCTGCAGCGAAGATATCGAGGAAGCTATGCTGAAAGTCCTCATCGGAACAGAGAAAAAGTCCAGAAAGATGAGTGAGGCGGAGAAGAAGCTTACCGCATACCACGAAGCGGGACACGCCGTAGCAAGCTATTTCCTTGAAAGTCAGGACCCCGTTGAGCAGATTTCGATAATCCCCAGAGGTTTTGCGGGCGGTTACACTCTCCACAGACCCGTTGAAGAAACCACATATTCATCCAAGAAAAAGATGCTCGAATCTCTCGTGACTCTGCTTGGCGGCAGAGTGGCGGAAGAGATTTTTATCGGAGATGTTTCAACCGGTGCATCAAATGACCTTCAGCGTGCAACCTCGATTGCCACAAATATGGTTACCAGATACGGTATGAGTGAAGCTCTGGGTCCCGTTTCGTTTTTCTCAAATGATACGGGCGACCATGCTGCCGGAAGAAGCTGTTTTTCCGAAAGCGTTTCTGAAAAGATTGATTCGGAGATTCAGAGGATTTTATCCGATGCAAAGGACAAAACAACCGCACTTCTGACAGAACACTCCGATAAGGTGAAGCTCATTGCCGAAAGACTGTTGGTTCAGGAGAAAATCGACGGTATCGAGTTTGCATTCCTTATGTCACTGCCCGATGCGGTGTAAAACCGGGCATTGATGCAGTCGGAATATATAATGTATAGACAGATTTTTCCCTCTGAAAAAAACTTAGAAAGTTCATAATTTTTCTTAGAGTGAAAGATTTGAAGATAGAAAACAGACCTGATAAATTAAACTTGTAAATTATTTTTTGGAGGTTGATGTTATGTCAATTAGCAAGAAGCAGGAAAAGTTCCTGAACGGCAAGAAGATTCGCAAAGTTACCGTAATACCCAATTGGATTTTGCGAATCAAGGGCAGAATTGATGCCCGAAACGGTCCAGAAGTTCCCGATGCGTATGTTGAGAAGATGTACAAAAAGCTCAAGTCTTTCGACGATTACGAGGTGCGCACGGCGGAGAATATCCTGAAAGCGCCGAGAGAAGCGGCAGCACTTAACATCAATACGCTTTCGGAATCCTCGCAGACCATAGCAACAACCAACATTCCTCATAATGACGGTTCGGCAAGAGGTGTCAGAGGCGAAAGAACGGCGAGAGGCAAGGTTGCATCGGCGATGGCGACGTCCTCGAATTCGTCACGTTCAATATACTCAATCAACGAGTTGATAATAAGCGTTAACTCTCATCTCCAGACACGCATTGACCAGACGTATCTCACCGGTCTTGAGAAGTGTAAGGCATATGAGTGCGGTGTTAAGCGCAAGCTTCCCGATTACAGTATTCCGGATTTCGATATGAATTCTGATGCAGTTAACAAGTATCAGGCAACCCACAAGGTTCTTGATGATGCTGTTAAGGCAGAGACATATAAGTGTATTAATAATACCGAGGAGGAATAAACAATGGCATTCTTTAAGAAGAAAAACAAAAGAACTTCCGGCAAAGGAACGACGGAAACCAAGTCCTTTAATAAGGGCATCGATGTATTGAACTACGTTCCCATCGATTACAGACTCACGAGTTTCTTTGCATCCTACTTTACGGACGCGGAGAAGTATTATGACAAGCAGCTTAAGGAAGTCTCTGTTGATGATCAGTGCATCGATATGTTTGAAGCCATCAACAAGAGCGCTGCCGATATCGACAGAGCCTCTGCCCGTGAACAGTGTGTAAACCACCTTAACACCATACTTCACGATAAGGGTGTTCTCAGAGGAGCGAAATCCGTTATCAACAACGAACTGAACTTTCTCAAGCTTGACGGCGAAGTTATTCAGCACGATCTCGACATTCTGAAAGAGCAGTATGCAAAATACAATAACGAGGTGAAAAACAAATGAAAAACACACAGAAAGAACGCATCAGGAACATGAAGCTGATGCATAAGGGCGACTCGATTTATTGCTCACCTATTTTCTCATTTATCGCAGTTATCGCATTTGTTGCGATAGACCTTACCTGCCTCTATACGGTATGGAATACCGTCGGCACAGAGAACCCCTTGATGATTATTATGATTGCTGTTGGCTGTGCCATATGCCTTGACGTACCTCTTGCTATCGCCGCACAAGCTCTCAAAGCATATCATCAGGGCCTTATGAGCCTGAAGTCAACTTTGCTGATTTTTATCCCTTCGGTTGTTGCGTTTCTGGTTACATTCGTGTTTTCAGTTGCCTTCAGAGTCGTAACAAGAGACATTTCATTTGATGTTGCTGCAGGCTCAACGCTTGTTAACAACTCAGCAGATGCAGCGGAAGCAATTAACGCATCAGAGAACTCACCGATTGTCTGGTGGGCAGCGCTGTATAGCGGAATAATCCCCTTCGCAACTTCTTTATCTTCATTCGTAATATCCTACTATTCTTTCGATCCTCTTCTTATCCGCATTAAGAATAAGACCAAGGCACAGATTGTGAATCAGCATGCGGTTGCAGACCGTGAAAGAATGCTTGCAGAAGCCGAAACGGAAGAAGAATTCAACCGTTACCGTGTAGCATATGAAAAGGACCGCTACTCAAGCCATCTCGGCTCGATTGGTGCCTATGAAGCGTATCTTAATCAGCTTGCCGCTTCAAAGGTCAGAAACAAGATGGGTTCACCCGAAGCGGTTACGGCAGCAACCGAATACGGCGAAACCCTTAACAGTAACAGCAATTTCAACGATGCCTTTGATATGGCAATTCTGCAGATGTTTGAAGTCGCAGATTCCGTAACAGAGGATAAAGGCACCGAGAATTCAGACGATTAATAAGGAGGAACATACTATGAAAAAAGCAATTTCAATCATACTCTCGCTCATTCTTACCGTAAGCTCTTTGATGTGTCTCGGCGGATGCGGCAACAATGACAAGCCTGTCGCCGAAGATGTTTTCACCGGCGATGTTCCCGTGAATCTTTCGGTTGTTATGGGTGTTCACGACAACTTTGTTAAGCTGTCGTTCAATACCCAGAAGGTCTATGAAGCCATTTATCAGGCTTGTTATTCTTACGGCAGTTTCACCGGAATCGTTGTTGACGGCGACCCCTTTGTGCATTGCTCTTACACCATTACTCCCCCTGACAAGAGAGTTGACAATGCAAAACGCAGACAGATTGCAAAGAACAACGCAAAAGCCCTTGTCGCTGAATGTTCAACGGCAGCAGCTAAATCTCCCGAGGTTGATACCCTCGGCGCCGTAACGCTTTCGGCAAATGCTCTCAGTTCATCCGGAGAGGGTGAAATCAAGAAGATGGTTGTGTATGATTCGTTCCTCGCAACAACATCATATCTTGACAACCTTTCCCACAATTTCTTTGAGACTGATATCGAAACCACAATCAGCAAGCTCAAAGATAAGAGGGCAATCCCCGATTTTTCAGGAATCGATGTTGTTATCGTAGGTCTCGGACAGGTAGCCGACGACCAGGCAGATCTTCCCGAAGACTATAAGGCAAAGCTTGAAGAGCTCTGGATGGCGATTTTTAAAGAAGGTAACGCCAAGAGTGTTGATTTCGACAGATCCCCTCTTGAGGATGAAGCGAATTACACTGACCTTCCCAAGGTAAGCACGGTTCCCATGCCGGCAAAATGCATTGACGGCTTAGGCGACGGTTACTACACATTTAACAATGATACCGTTAAGTTCAAAGCCAATTCGTGCTCATTTTCGGACGAGAACAAGGCGGTTTATGCACTCCGCGGATTAGCGGATGAGCTTTCGTCAAACCCGTCGGTTAACATCACGATTGCGGGAACAACTGCTTCTGCAGACGGCGACGGTATCAGACTCAGTTATCAGAGAGCGGAAGCGGTCAAGAGCATCTTGGTAAACAAATACGGAATAAGCGAAAGCAGAATATCAACCGTTGGCTTAGGCAAACAGGATTGCATTTTCCACAAGGATGACCTTAACCCCGACGGCACTTTGAACGAAGAAGTCGCACCGCTTAACAGAGCGATCCACGTGTTTGATTCTTCTTCCACAATCGCAGATTCACTTGAAAACCGAATCTGAGTAAAGAGGCATTGATTTCATCTCAAACAGAGGTTCCCGCTGAGGGAACTCTGTTTGCCTCTTTGTTTCTAAGGCGGTGAAACCGCATATGTCAAATCAAAATATCAGACAGAACGGAGATATATTATGTCAAAACAAGTAATTTACGATAACGGTTACAAATTTACCGTTGACGACAACGGAACAATAACCGCAGAGGGAACAGTTCCCACGCAGGGTGTTGAATGCGGCAAAAGAGTAACGCCTGACGGAATGCAGCCCGGCGACCAAAGGGGCCACGTTATAGCTGCTCAGGAAGGCGGTCCTAACAAGTCCTATAACATGACTGCTCAGGACGGCAAGCTGAACCAGGGCGCATATAAAACGGCTGAGAATTCAGAGTCTGCGTTGGCAAAGCAGGGATACACCGTTCAAACTTCAAAAACAGCATTTGTTTCAAATCAGGAAGGCAACAGACCTGATGCATATATGATAAACGATACGATAACCTCACCTGACGGAAAGACGCAGAGTGTTCACCTTTCGTTCCAGAATATGAGTCCCGAGGAACAGGCAGAGTGTAACCAGTACTTTCAGGAAAACGATTTTACCATCGATCCCAACCCTGACGCTTTCAGAGAAAGTATGACATCTGAGGAGTATTCTGCTTTGATGGAAGAAACGGAGAACGATTTGCCTTCGATAAAAGACGAGTTCGATATGGATAGCTGGTCGGAGACGAGATTCGATTCCGAATCAACTCAGCAGGGTGAAGAGACCTTAAGCGGTGTTGAGGAAGGTCCGCAGGGAGGCGGAACAAGCGCTGATGCAGGAACAGATCCGGGTGCGGATGCAGGAGCAAGCGCAGGCTGTGACATTGAAATGTAAGGAGGCAATATAATGTCAAATGAGGATATGCGTCTCAAAGATTGGAAATTGTTTCCGACCGAATGGGAAAATGAACAGAACACCGATGCAGAAGCACTTGATGCCGCACAGGAATCGGCGAACACAAACTCTGTTGATTCGGCTTCCGTGGGTGAAGGCTCCGGAATAAGCGGCGAATCCGGCGGAGTATCGGCAGATAGCGGAGCTGTTTCAGCAGCGGGAATGGGAGCCGGTGCAGGCGAGGGAGCGGGAACCGGTGCGGCGGCTTCAGGCGGCGTTGGAATGTAAGGAGGATATTAATATGAATTATCAGGAACTCGAGAGAAGAAGACCCGACCCAATCGCAAACAACAGCTCAAAACCCCGCAGAATCATTCTGCAGGGTAATGAATATTCGGAATCAATCCCTGAATCCTTAGCAGCAAGAAACAGCGGTATACGAATGTTAACGAACCGCGGTACGTTTTATCTGACCGCTGACGACCTTTCGACGGGTATTGCGGCATTGGGCGCAACGGGCAACGGTAAAACGACCTTTTTCTTTAATGTTCTTGACGAAATCACACCCGGTCTGGGCGAAGATGACATCATGATTATCTTCGACAGTAAGGGAGATTATAAAGATAAGTACTTTTTGCCCGGCAATCCGAATCACGTGGTTATATCTCTTAAAGCGGAAGATGCTCCTTATGCCAGAAACTGGAATATTTTCGGCGAAATGCTTGATTCAAAAGGAATGTTCGGCCCCGATGTGGAAATCATTGCGGGAGAAATCTCAAAAGCGTTATTCAAGGGAATGGAATCCGATAGCCAGCCCTTCTTTAACATAGCGGCGGACGACCTTTTCAGCAAGGTTCTTCAAGTTTTTATCCGAGATGCGAAAAGAAAGAGAGATTTTTCAGAGCTCAACAACGAATCTCTTGTTGGCTATATTTCATCCGTCAGCAATCAGGCTTTGCTTGACAAATTATGCCAGTATAAGGATTTCAACTACCTGAAGAGCTACGTCGGAAACGGACAGAGTAACCAAGCACTTGGCGTATATGGCTATCTTATGTCGATGAAAAATCGCAACTTCATTTCCGGACTTCGCCGCAAAATGCCTTCAGGTGATTTTTCAATCCGCAGGCTTGTTAGGGAAAAGGGCAAAAAGATCATCTTCCTGGAATATGATGTTATGTATTCAGAAATACTCTCGAATATATATTCACTCTACTTTGATTTAGCAATCAAGGAAGCTCTTTCCTGCGGCAAGGGAAACACCTATTTTGTTTGCGACGAGCTTAACCTTATTCCTCATGTCTCTCACTTTGAAGAGCTTCTCAATTTCGGAAGGTCCCGCGGATGCAAGACCATCGTAGGTCTTCAGTCTGTGTCACAGCTCAGGAAGAATTACGGAGAAGACGAGGCGGATTCGATTCTTGCAGGTCTCCTGACCGCAATATGCTTCAACTGCGTTGATTACCCGACCCGTAAATATGTAAAGGAACGTTTCGGCGAAACATTTGAGGCCTATAACTTCGGCGGAAGCAATATTACCCGCGAAGGCTTCACCGTTACGGATTCCGATATTATTAATCTCAACGTCGGCGAGGCGTTTATAGATATGAAACATACACTCCCGTTCAAGGTGCGTTTTGCCAAGAACGGATGATTATAAATATGAGGTGAACAATATGAACAAAACTCAAAGACAAGCAAAGATTCATAACGATAAAATGCGCAACGTAAATCACGTTTACTCCTATTCATTCGGAAGATTCCTGAATCAGTCAGGCGGCAATCTTCTTATCAACGGAGGCACAAAGAACAAAAGACGCGAATGTCTTATGAACTTTATCGTTGATACAAAGAACAAAAGTCGAGAGGCGGTTGTTGTTTTCAGCGAGGACCGTGCTCTTGAAGAAGAGCTTATCAATTCCGCAAATAACGGACTTATCGGTCAGCTCTTCGTGTGCAATGAACAGTATCCGAATTACGACTTCTTCTGCGGTATGAGTGCTAACCGCATATGTGAATATTTCAACCTTATTGCCGCAGAGAAGGGCATGCAGGATACAGTTGAGCTTAACAGCTTTACGGATGCGTTCCTTTCCATATTGTCGGGTCAGTCGCCTGTAAGGCTGGCATCGATGAGATATATGGCAAGAAACGATAACGCCATACTCGGTGATATGTCGCAGAATCCTTATGACAGAGATATGATTCTTGCTTCAACCAGAGGCGGTGTCGGCTTCAGAAGCTTGCTTAACAATTCGTGTCAGGCTTTTTCGGCGCTTACAACACCGACTTGCGAAAATACTCTGTGTTTGCAGAATATAGTAAACAAAGACTGCGTTATTCTGATAAATCCAACTGAAATCAACCCCGAATTCTTATCGATTTATTTCGCAGTAGAGCTTAAATCACTGATAGGACAGAACTTTACCTGCATCTTTGATGACTCGGTTCTGCTCAACAACAGATTTATGCAGTCTGTAATCGGTATGATGAAACAGCGCCAGCAGACAACAGTCGTAATTTCACACGAGAACATCGTGTCCATCGACAGCGAGGATATGCTCTCAAGGAATTTCAACCGAAATCTGATTCTGCTTGACGGCAATACTCCGTATGTTGATTTGCAGAAAATGCTGTCGGAATTCGGTCAGTATACACATATGCAGCCCATGGCACAAAAAAACGAACCGCCAAGGCTTATTTTCACTCTTTACCGTGGTGAGGGCGAAGCCGCGGTACCGTTCACCCGTGACAGAGTTATTCTGCAGGAGGAGTACGGTAACGAAGCCCTGCTTAAGGGCGGCAGCAGCTCAGAAATCATAATCGCCAAAAGACTTTTACCGTAACAGGAGGATGAAACTATGTCAATGGATAATATGCCCGGTACTTTCGGGTCTAACAACAACAGAGATAACATAGGCAGCAACAACACCGCGGGAAACCGTAACCCTTCAAACGGTTTCACAAGAAACCGCATCAATTTCAGCGAATTAAGCCCCGAAAGAATAGTAGACATAGTTTGTCTTTCTTTAATAGGACTGTTTTTGCTGGTTGTTGTTTGCACGTGGCCGAATTTCAGCGATGCGCTTTTTGAGTGTGTGCTGTTCCCGATTATAAACATAGGCTCAAAGATTGTTGCAGCCATAGCCGCAATAGGAACGGGAATAGGAGTTTTATGTGCCAGATTCGGCAGACGACGCCGTTGGTGATAAGGAGGATTTTCAAATGCTTACAAGAAGAATTTTAAAATACGGAATAGGCTTTCTTTGCTTATTCCTTGTGATTTCCGTAATCTGCATATATGAGCACAGAGATTTTCTTGCATCATATTTCACGAACTCTATCTCTTCCGTAGCAGGAATCGGTCTTTACCTTCTGATTTGGGGCGCAGGAATGTGGCTGATTATCAAATCGGTTTTCAGGTAACCGCAGAATCAAGCAACACAAGAGGATGCAATCCGCATTCTCTCATTTAAAAACAGATTGAAATAAACAAAAACTTATACTATAATGAAACTAACAACTAAAGGAGAATTTCAGTTATGAATAATAATTATACACCCACACCGATTGACACAAGCAACATCACCCTTGACTCGGAGCTTCTTGAACTCACTGAGCTTATTGCGGAAAACTGCCATGATCTGTGGGCTGTGGGAAGACTTGCCGAGGGCTGGACTTACGGCGAAACAAAGGACAATGAGGCAAAGAAAAACCCCTGCCTTGTTCCTTACGGCGATCTCCCCGAAAGCGAAAAGGAATACGACAGAGTTACTACCATGGAAACACTTAAGCTGATTGTTAAACTGGGGTATAAGATTACCAAGGAATAAAAACTTTCTCTGAAAAGGGGCAACGGTATGAACAAATATGATGTATTTATCAGTTTGGCATCTGAAGACAAGGATACAGTCAAAAAAATTGTTGAAGAGCTTAGAACTAAATACAATCTTTCTTGTTGGGTTTACTATGAACATATTAAAGGCGGACAGAATTATCAGAACTTGATTCCGAGTGCAATTGATGATTCTGCTGTTACTGTTTTGTTTATAAGTGATAATTCGATATCATCTACGGAGGTTCCGAAAGAACTGGCCATTGCTGAAGCGGCAGGCAAACCGATAATACCGTATTGGATAAGCAAAACTCAATATAAAGAATCTTTTCGTTATAATCTGACTGCATTGGATTATATTGATGCAAGCTCAGATCCGATTGGTTTTGAAAATATAAAAAAATTGGCAGAGGCAGTTATCTTATATACAGATAAAAAAACTAACAACGAAAAAGATATTTATGTTGACAGTGTGCCAACAATTTCCGATGAGTTGCTTTTTAAAAGTTCAAAGACCACAACCGAAGACTTGCCATTGCAAAAATTTCCCGAGCCCAAAAAGGTTACCGTAAAATCCTCTGCGAAAACTAAATCCAAATTCAGTATCATAGCAGCAGTTGTTGCAATACTTTTTCTTGTTTCAGTTGCTATAACAGCGTTTGTAAGCGCAGACTCAACTCCTCCGAAAATCACGCTGTCCGAGCCATTATATTATAACGGAACAATTGAATTTACTGCGTTTATTGAAGAGGACTCCGAAATTCTTTCTGTAAACATTGATAAAGACGACATTATAACTAAAGGATTTACCGGAAATTTAGAGGTCATTGACAACGGAACAACACAAACTCTTAAATTTACCGATTTGGATATTGTGAATTCAGATGAGTGTCAGATAACCTTACTTGACGGAATAGCCATAGATACTGCAAACAACAAATCTGAAGGATGCAGTTCCGTAATATTCCTGTTGGATTTAACCCGACCTACTATGGCAATCGGACCAAAAGATACGAACAAGATAATCAAAGAAGGCGATACAGCTGTTTATACTGTTGTCTTTAATGATAATATCGGCATAGCAGCGGTATCATTGAACAAAGAAAACATCATTATGCACGGTTTTGATGCAGATATAAGCATTAAGAAGATAAATGAAACTGTGCGGGAAATTACATTTTCAAACATAAAATTCAACGATTCCGATGAAAAGTATTTCGAAATAACCGAAGGTGTTGCTGCAGATTCTTACGGCAACTTAAATAAAATTCGAAGTATGTCGTTAAAAACCAAATAACTTTTTATTTTAAAAACAAAAGGAGATAACTGTATGAACAAGGAGAAAGCAATGAAATATTTTCAAGACAACTTTTCTGAGATGAAAGAAATGATTTGCAGCGCAACAATCTGGGCGGAATATCCGGATAAAGAATTATTTGAACAAATCGCCAAAGGCTTGATTGCATTGGCTGATAAAGGTGATAAAAATGCAGCCGGACTGTATTGTCTGATAGCCGCTTACAGTGACCATGCAGGCAGTTTTTCTTTGGATGTTGCGGTTCAGTTATTGTTTGATTCAGATGCTGTTGATATCTATCATAAATTCTTGGAAGAGGAGTTTTATTCAGTAGTCGATGCGGACTTTTATGACTATTTGTATGCATTGCCCGCAATCCATCTTCTTGAAAATATATCTGCGGAAGAGAGCACAAATGAAGAAAAATCGGAGCAGGAATAATGTTGGATTATATTTACACGCCGTATAAATCCCCTTGTTTTATAGGTAACCGTATTATTGTTACCGAAACAAGGGGATTTTTAACTTATAATATGAGAAAACCGCTTTGTATTCTCGAATGATTATTTTTTGCGATTATTGAATCCTCCGGCAAATTATGATATAATAACGAAAATTTCTTTTAAGGAGATAGTTTTATGTCAACTCAAAGCAGTCTGAAAAAACGTTGGCTCTATCTTGCAACAGGTGTTTTTGCAATGCTTTTTTCGGGTGTACTGTATGCGTGGTCAATCCTTAAGGTTCCGTTTAAAGAGGATTTTGGTTTCGGCGAAGATGTGCTTTCGCTCAATTTTACGCTCACGATGTGCTTCTTCTGCCTCGGCGCGTTTTTCGGAAGCCTTATCTGCAAAAAAATCGGAGTAAAAATAACTCTCATCATAGCAGGTCTGCTCGTCGGGATAGGCTTTGTTTCAACAGGTCTGCTTACGGCAGATACAAGTCAATGGCTGCTCTACATAACCTATGCGGTTCTTGCGGGCACCGGTATCGGCATTTCATATAACGTTGTGGTGTCAACCGTTTGTTCCTGGTTCCCCGACAGAAAGGGATTTTGCTCGGGCTGTCTGATGATGGGCTTCGGAATCAGCACTTTGCTTATGGGCAACGCAATAAGCATTCTGTTCGGAAATGCAGATTTCGGTGTGAGCAAAACCTATATTCTGCTTGGTATTATTCTTGCGGTTGTGCTTATTGTTGCGGGCATCATACTCCGCAAACCTTCGGCAGACGAAAAACTGCCCTCGCCCAAAGCAGGAAAAAGCGTTAAAAAAGAAGCTTTTGAGAGCCGTGATTTTACAACTTCCGAAATGCTTAAGAGCTTCACTTTCTGGCGGGCTTTTGCGTGTATGGCGTTCATCACCGCCGTCGGCAACTCGGTAATCAGCTTTGCGAGAGACCTGGCGATTTCGGTTGAAGCGCCCGAGACTCTTGCTGTTACTCTTGTCGGTGTTCTTTCCGTGTGCAACGGAATCGGCAGAATCCTTACCGGCGCGCTTTACGATGCACTCGGCCGCCGCACAACAATGATTTCGGCAAACATACTCACAATCGTTGCCGCAGGCATAACTCTTCTGGCAGTACAGCTCGGTTCGCTGCCGATATGCATTGTCGGTCTTTGCCTTACAGGACTTTCCTATGGTTCGTGTCCTACACTGACTTCAGCATTCACCTCGTCTTTTTACGGACAAAAATATTTCTCAGTCAATTACAGTCTTACAAACTTCAACCTGATTGTTGCCGCATTTATAGCAAAATTCAGCAACACACTGCTTGCACAGCATGGCAGTTATACTGCCCCGTTTACAATGCTTTTAATTCTTGCCGTCTGCGCACTCGGATTGAATTTTTCTGTCAAAAAACCGTGATATAACGGAATTGATTGAAACAGATAAAACAAACAAAAGCTCCCTTGTATTTCACAAGGGAGCTTTTATTTAATGAGATTTTTTTAATTATCAATTACCGATAAAGAACTGATATTCAAATGTTTTTCCGTGATATTCGCTTCTTCCCTTTCCTTTGACTCCGAGCAGAGATATTTTATCTCCGTTTTCGAGTTTCTGACTGAAGCCTATTTTACGGACACCGTTCAAATATATATCAAAGTGGGTGTAAATCGCTCCGTTTAAATACCAGAAACCGTCCTCTTTTCTTTCAATAAAATAGGTATCACCCAAAACAGAGAACATAACTTCGGTTGATTGGAATTTGTTATCCTGAATATAAATAGTTTTATTTCGGGTTTTATCGACTATTTTTGCTTGAATAGCCATATTGGGGTGAGGGTTAGCCCTTTCTTTGTTTTTGCTGTTGTAATAAACCGTTTTATGTTCTGTCGGATGTGAACTAACGGTAACAACGGAGGGATTGGCAGGAGATTTATCCTGATTTCTTGAATAATAATCACGATAACGTTTATCCCATTTTTCTTGTTCTCTGTAGTAAGCTGTCAAAGGACTTACTTCTTCATCCTGTGCGCTGTATTTATCGGTGGACAGATTTGAAGCAGGTTTTTCAGAACCGCTGTCATTCGGTACTTTGCTTTCGGAAAATACTGTTTTAGACTCCGAATACTTTTTCGCAATATTGTCAGACGAAGCATTATCCGTAACTGTTGCATTTTTTCGGAGATTAGCATTTGTTATGATTCGTCTGTTGGCATAAGATTCTGGAATTATCGGTTCTTGTGAACTGACAGCGGCGGAGGAAGGTTTGGCCTGGGATTTATTTCGGCCATCTGAAGAATTAGCATTACGGCTGTTATTATATATTTCTTCTTGTTTTTTTAAGTAAGCTGCGAAATGGCGTTCCTCTTCTTCCTGTGCCCTGATTTCAGCGGCAGCCAAAACTTTATTTCTCAGATTATCTGTTTCAGAATTGGTTTCTGATACAGTTTCGCTTTCGGAAGGTTCTGTATTTAAATCTGAATCCTTTGCAGCAATATTGTTTATCGGAGTATTATCATTATCCGTTAAAGTTTTTTTGGCGCTTTTTGGTTTTTTTTCGATGTTTCTTTTTGGTTTTTTTGTGTTATTTCTTTTCTTTTCAGTGCCGTCAGTAATTTTGAATATTCTTATGTAAAGAACAAGTTCCTGCACTAATTTAATCATAGGATAGACAAAGGTGAAAGAGAGAATGAGCACCAAAAAAAGTTCAATTATCTCTTTGACCTGGCCTCCGTTAAGTATGCCGAAGGAGCTTCTTGCCAATCTTCGGATCATATACGGGATAAACAGAAGCGAAATTGCCATGCTTTTTTCTCCCAGACTGCCGTTGATAAAAAGATCAAGGCAAAGCCCTATGCCGATAAGCAAAGCTATACACATACCGATGAATTTTCCGACAGCCCAGCTTTTCATACATTGCAAACTGCAAAAATTAAGCTTTGTGTATCCGCGCATAGTGTCGGGGCAATGGAATTTTCCTGTATTTTCTTCGTCAATTTTACCTTTGCAATGTTTACATTTTAAATCATTTTTTGCACCCATCATTGTTACCTCCGTTTCTGGGTTATAATATCACGGATAAAGACTGATTGTCAATTATCTGTGAAAGAAATAAATGAATTTTGCGTGTTTTATTCAATGCGGTTGAGGCGACTTTCGCAGAAAGATAACTTATCAATATCGGTCAGATTATTATAGCTTCTTACCGATAATTTTTGTTTTCTCAAGAAGCATAACAACGATGGGGATAAGCACAATCTGAAGAATAATTCCCGGAAGAGCATTTGCTACGGCACCTGCCCAGAATGCGGTGAAGCCGAATTTTGACGAATCAAGTCCCATACAGCAGAACTGAACTGCACCCCATACAAGTCTGCCGATAATCATTGAGATGATGAGGGTGGCATATATGTAACCCTTCTTTTTCGGAAATGCACGGTAGAGAATGCCACTCATAAGCCCATAAACCGCAAGCTCAAATGCCATCGCAAATGCAACCGGATACATCGGAGGCATACCCAATGTGAATGAACGCAGAAACGGAGCAATAAAACCAACAGCAAGCCCCCACGGCCCGCCGCAGACAAATCCGCATAGAATAACGGGAATATGCAT
>JAZNHM010000071.1:0-9396 GCA_045576955.1 Acutalibacteraceae bacterium
ATATTCGTAGTTATCCTTGGTTTCGATATATGCCGTAACATCTTCGATCGGCTGAGTCAGGTCGTCATATCTTGAAGCAAGAAGCGGAGAATATTTCTCGAACATCTTTTCATAATCTTCAAGAGAAATCTCTGTATCCTGAGGCCAACGGGAGAGAATCCAGTTATCAACCGTGCAGCAGTTATAGCCTCTGCCCTGCTTGTCGTAAGTGGGAACTGTGGGGATGGCGGTTTTATCCTTGCCTATCCAATTGCCCCAAGCAGAATCAAAGGTACGCGGATATCCGTAACCCATAACGTGCGAACGCATAATTGCCGCATCGTGACCCGTAAGTCTTAAGAGCTGAGGTGTCTGATTGTTGAGCGCATATTCCGAAATACAGTAAACATTAGGCGTTTTGCCGAAATACTGTTTGTTGGTTCTGATTGCGTAGGTAAGCTGGCGTGCGTTGGATTCCTCTGAAATCGTCAGCGAGAGAGGCTGACCGTAGGTTGTTGCGCCCAGACCAATTCTGTCGGGATACTTGTTGAAAAGCTCGGTTATCATTTCAACAACCTCAGGGTCGCACCTTGAAAATTCATCAAAAGTAAAAGATTCGTAGTCGAGTCCGATTCTGAGCTTGGGATATTTCTCCATCCACTCAAAAATATTTTTAAGACGGGGTTTAACCTCGTCTTTCCACAGCACATAGCCGCCGTGGTCATAAGTTAAAATGTATAATTTTTTCTGTTCCATAATATCACCTCATCGGATTTAAGAATATTTTCTTGACCATGCATAGGGAGAGAAAAGCATAAGCATCGGGATAAGTTCAAGTCTGCCTGCAAGCATATCAAAACAGAGGACAAGCTTGCTGAGGATCGAGAAATCTGCAAAGTTGCCGTAAGGTCCGACTGCGCCGAGCCCGGGGCCGATATTGCCCACGCAAGCGATAACGGCGGTTGAGGTTGTGGTAAAATCCCTGCCGTCGATTGCAATAAAAAACATAGATATTGCAGCTATGATAACGTATGTTGCAAAGAAAACGGAAACGCTTTTTACGATGGGTTCATCAACCGTGTGTCTGTCAACTTTGACGGTTTCAATGCTTCGGGGGTTGATTGCCTTCTTTATGTCACGCAAGCCGCTTTTGATAAGAATAATAAGACGGGAAATCTTTATTCCGCCGCCCGTTGAGCCTGCACAAGCACCGATAAACATCAGGAAAACAAGCACGAACTTTGCGATCATCGGCCAGGTGTCAAAATTGGTGGTGGAAAAACCGGTAGTGGTTATGATTGATGCAACCTGGAAGAACGAATAGCGGAAGGAATCCGCAACACCGTGCTTTGTTGAAATAAGGCTGATTGAGATAACAACAACCGAAGCGGTGACTATTCCGAAATACCAACGGAGTTCTTCACTCTTTATCGCCTGTTTTCCGTGCTTGATGAGAAACATATAGTAAAGGTTGAAGTTTATGCCGAAAATAATCATAAACACCGCAATAACCATTTCAGCATAAACGCTGTTATAGCCCTCGATGCTGTTGCTGAGAATGCCGAAGCCGCCGGTGCCTGCTGTTGCAAATGAATTGACGATGCAGTCAAACAGCGGCATTCCGCCGATGAAAAGCATAACTATTTCGAGTGCGGTCAATATGCAGTAAATTCCGTAAAGGATTCTTGCGGAAGCGCGGAGCTTGGAAACAAGCTTACCTACCGTCGGACCGGGCACCTCCGCACGCATAACGTGCATTGAGCTATTCTCGGTTTTGGGCATAACGGCAATAACAAAAACAAGAATGCCCATACCGCCAATCCAATGAGTAAAGCTTCGCCAGAAAAGAAGGCTTTTCGGAAGCGCTTCAACGTTTTTGAGAATAGTAGCGCCCGTTGTTGTGAAGCCTGAAACGGTTTCGAAAAATGCATCTGTAAAATTGGGGATATGGCCGCTGAAATAAAACGGCAACGCTCCGAAAAGTGACATAAGAATCCAAGAAAGAGCAACAATAACATAGCCTTCCTTTGCATAAATTGTTGCTTTTTTTGGTTTTTTTCTCATACAAAGCAGACCTGTTGCAGAAAGAGCAGCAACAGTCAGTGCAAATGAAATGAGAGTATCTTCGCCGTAAATTATGGCGCCGATTGCGGGAAAAGCAAGCAAAACGGCTTCAACAAGCAGGATTTTTCCTATGTTGTTAAAAATCATCGGGTAATTCATAGTGTTTCCTCCGACATCAGACAAAGATATCGTGGATATCTTCGAGAATTCTGCCTGCGGTAACAACAATGATGCTGTCGTTTGCTTTCATCACATCATCGCCGCCGGGGAAGATGATTTTTCCGTTACGGATTATGCATCCGATAATCAGGTTGGGAAGGAAATTGAGATCCTTGAACGGGATATTTTCGTAGCCTGCGTTTTCGGGCACGATAAATTCAACTGCCTCAACCTTGCCGTTAACAAGCTTATAAAGAGTCTGAATCTGCGAGTTTCCCGCGGAGTTGTGAAGTGCTCTGACGTAGCGTGTAACAAGATTTCCCGCAACAATCTGGGGAGAAACAACCGTTTCAAGACCGATATCGCTGAGAATCGAATATGAATGACGGTTGACTTTTGTTATGACCTTGTTGATACCCTTGGATTCGGCATACATCGAAACAATGATGTTTTCTTCATCTATTCCCGTGAGAGAAACAAGAGCATCCTGATATTCAAGACCCTGCTCGTCGAGCAAATCCTGGTCGGTGCCGTCGCCGTGAATAACGGTTATGTCGGGCAGCATATCGCTGAGCTGATAGCATCTGTCGAGATTCTGCTCAATGAGTTTGATGTTTCTTCCTGTGTCGGAAAGGAGTTTTGAGAGATAGTACGCAATTCTGCCGCCGCCGATAATCATAACGTTTTTAACCTTCTGCTTGTAAACACCCGTTTGCTTCATGAAATGTGAAAGCTCGGAACGGGTGCCTGTGATGCTGATGGTATCGTCACAGCGAAGAACAAAATTACCTGAGGGGATAAACACTTCATCGTCACGTTGAACCGCACACACAATGACCTTTGCCTTGCATTTTTTGCGGATTTCATAAAGCGGCATATCGCAGAGCATATTGTCCGAATGAATGCGGATTCTTGCGATTTCAATTTTGCCTCTGGCAAACGAATCGAGGTTTGCTGCAGAGGGAAAACGAATGATTCGTGAGATTTCATTTGCAGTTTCGTATTCGGGATTGACTATCATACTGATACCGAGTTCGTTGCGGAGAAATTGCATCTGCGCTGCATAGTCCGGGTTGCGGACTCGGGCGATGGTGTTTTCCGTACCCATTCTGTTTGCAATAAGGCAGCAGAGTATATTCATTTCGTCCGATGCGGTTGCAGCGATGATGAGTTTTGCTTTTGATGCACCTGCTTCTTCAAGGGTTTCAACCGTTGCGCCGTTTCCGCAGACACCCATAACGTCGTATACATCAACTGCATTTGTGAGCTTATCATTATTGGTGTCAACAACGGTTACGCTGTGACCTTCGTTTACAAGCTGTTTTGTCATTGTTATGCCAAGCTTGCCGAGACCGACAATAATAACATTCATTTCTGAAATACCTTCTTTGACTGTATTATTAAGCGATTATTTGGAAATCTGCTGTTTTTTGAATTCCTTTGAAAGGAAGATAAGAGGAACAAATATAAGAGCTCCGATTGCCGCCGCTGCAAGATAAATGTGAGGTGCGGGGATATCGACTGCAACGCCGTATTCGTTGAGATACTGTGCGCTTGCATATGCGGCAGTGATTTTTGCAGCAACCTTGGGGCCTATTGTCATGGGAAGGAGCACGGAGAATATCATTCTGATACCCTGAAGCTGACCCGCTTTGTCCTCGGGAGTGAAGTCACGGATAGCGGCACCGAGCATAATCATAAGCAGACCGTAGCCGACCAATGCAATAATTGCCGCAAGAGCAAACCAAATGATGTTTTTATCTGCAAAGTAAACGAGAACAAGACCTATGATGAAGAAAAGAGCAGAGGGGAAAAGGAAGGGAGCCTTACCTTTTTTGTCGCTGAGAATGATGATTGAAACAAGAGCTGCAATTGCACCGATAACAACAACGAGAGCGAGGAGAATTGTGAGTACGTTGAGCTGAAGCGTTGACATATCAATATAATGGTCAACGTAGATGAAAAGATAGGGGAAGAAAACCTGACTTGCAACAGCAAAAATTCCCATACAGAGAAGTGAGATATAAAGGCTCTTGTTATTCTTGATAACCGAAGGCTTGAAGCCGTAGGTAAGAGCTTCGCCGAAGCTTGCGGTAGTCTTAACACCTGTTCTTGATTCTTTGATTGAGAAAATACCGACTATGCCGCAGATTGTAACAATCAGACCGAGACCGATGAAGCATACGGGATAGCCGTATTTACCCGAGAGTGCGCCGAAAGCGGCTGTAACCGCAACCATTGCGATAACAGGAAGAAGAGCGAGGATTGATTCTGTTTTTGCTCTGTTTGACGAAGACGTGATGTCTGTAATCCACGCATTGAATGCTGCATCGTTGCTTGTTGAACCCATAAAGGTCATAACGCAGTCCATAACGATAACAAGGATAACCGTTGTTGTGACTGCTGCTGCTGGAGTTGTACCCATAATCTTGGCAACGTTTTCGGGGGAAAGAATTGCGAATGCCATAACTGTTAAGCCCCAGACTACGTAGCCCCCGCAGATGAATATTTTACGCTTGTTGATTTTGTCGCTCAGACTGCCCATAAAAAGAGTTGTGAGCACGGCAACAACCGAGCTTGCCGTTACCATATTTGAAATATCGTCGGGAGTGCCGCCGACTTCGTTGAAAAGATAAAGATTAAAGAAATTGTTTTCAACTGCCCATGCAACCTGACCCATAAATCCGAAAAGGAGAATGTTCAGAATAAGAGAGGGACTGAGTTTTTTTGTTTTTTCCATGATTTTAACCTCCGAAAACCTCAATTAATTTTTTGATTATAAATGCGAGAGCGGTTACTCCGCCGATGCCTGCCGCGGCATAGCCGAGAACGTGGAGCCAGAAACTCTGTCTGTCCGAAAGTGTTCTCATAATGGGGCCGAGAGATTCGCTCTTAAGACCGAACTGCTTGAAACGCTTGAGCTGCTGCTCAAATTTTTCAGGATTCTTCTCATTGATGGTCACAAGTCTTACGCAGCTTTTGCAGCCGTCGGTGTAAGCCCTGAAGCCTGCTGTTTTATGCTGTGCCATAAATATTCCGTCAACAAAACCCGAGAAGTCGTTGAGATGGTCGTGACCGAAGAATGCACCGAGAATGCCGCCAACCTTTTTCCAGCTTGCAAACTGACCGCTGTTAACATCGGGTGAGCAAGGCCCTTCGCCGACATAATCCTTTGTTCCTTTTTTGCCGACATAGAAAGTTTTACTTTTTGTGTTATAGCCTCTTACGGCAACGGGAAGTTCCCAAAAATGAGCTTTTCTCAGAAGCTCATATTCCTCGGGCACGGGAGTATGCTGAAACACAAACGAGGGCATCGGCTTTCCGCCGTTCATTTCCTTTGTCTTTTCACATTCTTTTTCAAACCATTCAATCTGGTCGGGATGAACATAGTCATAATGTGAAATGCTTCTGTCTTCGAAGCAGTTGTTGGAGTCGATAAACCATAGGCAGAAAACGGGCTTTTCTCCGTCTGAGGAATAAATGATTTCCTTGAAGTTAGCATTTCCCGTAACATCTGCGGGTGCATCGTTTCTCATAATAATGCCGAGTTCCTTATAAACCTCAACAATTTCGTCCTCGTGTCCGTGGTCGTGTTCGTGGTTGCCGAGCACAGCCGCGACGGGGATGTTTCTGCGGGTAATCGGTTCAACAACATCGCTGAGCATTTGTTTGAAAAACGCAGGGTCTTCAACATAAATTTCCGTGTTGCAGTTATCACCGAGAAGAACGCACAAATCAGGCTTGCACTCATCGAGCGCGGCGTTCATCAGTTTGTTCATATCCTTGAATCTGGGGTTGGTCTGATAGTCGGCGTGTTCGTGGATATCGCCGAAAAGCAGAATTTTGAATTTTCCGTCAGAATTAAATTTGAAGTTCATTTTTGTCTCCTTAAGAATAGTTGATGGCAATGGCAATCAGCATCAGCGCAACCGAAAGAATGCCCTCGAGTGCGAACAGTTTCCAGGAGAATTTAAGCCATTTGCCGTATGAAATATTAACGAGCCCGATTGCAACAATCATTATTCCGCTTGTTGGATAAAGCAGATTTGTGAATCCGTCACCGAGGCAGAATGCAAGGGTAACGCTTTGACGGCTGACTTCAACCATATCTGCAAGAGGCAGAACAATCGGCATAATCAGAAATGCCTTCGCAGTGCCGCTTCCGACAAAGAATTCAAGAATAACGATAAATGCAAACAACATCAGAATTGCCGTGTACGGACTGAGTCCTTCAATGAGGTTATAAACAAAATTAAGAATTGTGGGGATGATGTTGCCCTGATCGAGGATATATGTAATGGAAAGGATAATAAGAATAACGGGAACGATGGGTGCGATTGTTTTTATTCCTTCCCAGAAGTTTTTGAGAAGATTTTTGCCGTCAAGCCCTGCAAAATGACCTGCAAGCATACCGCCTACCGTGAAAAGAATTGCCATACCGGGGAGCGATATTCCGCCTTCAGTGCCGAGCACAAAATCAAGAATGATGCAAATAACAACACAGAGGAGACAAAGCAGGAATGCTTTTGCTGCTTTCTGAATCTTTAAATCGGAAAGCACGGCAACACTGTCGTCAAGATTATATTTTTCGCGAAGAGCGATATCTGTTTCATAGCAAATGGATTTTTGAGGATTCTTTTCGATTTTTTTTGCGTAAACAGTAAGGAATCCTGCAAGCACTGCATAAACCGTAACGAAAACAATGAGACGGTAACCGAGGCCCGAAAAGACGGGAATATCTGCCATTCTTTGCACTGTTGCAACGTTGAACGGGTTAAAGGTTGCGGCAGTGAATCCGAATGCAACGGCAATAAGGCTCATGCCGAGTCCTACAAATGAATCCCATCCGAGTGCGAGCGAAATGGCAACGGCTATGGGAACAAGCGTGACGGATTCCTCAAGAATGCCTGCGGTTGAGCTTAAAACCATGCAGACAAGAATCATTGCATTAAGAAGAAGATATTTTCTTTTGCCGAATTTCTGAATGATAACTGCCATTATGTATTTCAAAACACTGCATTTATCAAGAATGAGAAATGTTCCGCCGATGAGAGTTATCATCAGAATAATTCCCACACCCGTGAGTGCCGTGTCTGTTGAAAAAACAAGAATGGGAGCAAGAAAGATTTTCCATATCGGCATTTTATCCTCAATCTGAGTGTAGGTGCCGTTGATAATTGTGCCATCGGGGTTGGTTTCGTAAACACCCCTGGGTAAGACTTGGGTGAGAACGCCGGCAAATGCCATAATCGCCGCAAGAAGAATGCAAATCAGAATTATCGTTTTTTTATTAATTGATATTCCCGACTGCTTTGTTTCTGTGTTATTCAATAATATCACATCCTAACTGCGGCTATTGTAACATAAATGTATATATATTTGCAATATTATAATTATAAAAATAATGAATAAAATTACATAAATATGTATTGAGAATCGGAAAAATTTGTGATAGAATAAATTATAAATATTTTGAAAGGAATGGTTTCTTTGAAAAAAATTATTTCCATTATTCTTTCTGTCGCAATGATTTTCTGCGTTCTTGCACCTGCGGCAACAGCAGCAAGCGGCAAATGCAACTGTGGCGTTAATCCGACTATCTATGTAGGCCCTCTCGGCAGCACGGATATCTATGAAAATCCCGATGCGGAAAACGAAAGAACCATTTTCCGTCCCGCAACCGATTCAATCATAAAGCTTGTTGTGAAGCTTCTTCCCGCAATTGCTCTTTCAAGCATTACTTTTAATCTTGATTATCTCGGCGATGCTCTTATCGATGGCGTTTACGATGCTTTTGGTGCAATGGCACTTGACGGCGACGGCAATTCCGCACCCAACGTTGCGGTAAAGCCCGAGCTTCCCACCGACCCCGAGCACGGAGTTAATATGAGCTATTATTTCAGCTATGACTGGCGTCTTGACCCCGTTTATAATGCAGGACTTCTCAACGATTATGTTCAGCATGTAAAAGAGCTTACGGGTCATGATATCGTCAATTTCCGCGCATCGTCAATGGGCGGTGTTGTTACTATGGCTTATTTCAATGAATACGGTTACGATGATGTTGATGCGTGCATTTTCCAGTGCTGTCCTCTTCTCGGCACAGACGTTGCTGGCGATCTTCTCAACAGAAAGGTTGCTCTTGATGCTGACAGACTTCTTGCATATGCAACAGATGGCTATCCTCCCTTTGATGCTGAAAGCGTTCTTCTCTGGACTCTTTTCAACGGCCTTTATTACAGCGGACTCGTTGATGCTGTTCTTTTCCTCGGCGATATAGTTCTTGAAAACCTTGAAACAAGAGTTTTTGATGAACTTCTCACTCCCGTTTTCGGAACTCTTCTCGGACTCTGGTCCTTTGTTCCTCACGAAAGCTATGAGAGTGCAAAGGCAATCAACCTTGACCCCGAAACTCAGGCTGGTCTTATTAAAAAGGCAGACTACTATCATTATAACATTCAGCAGAGAGCTGATGAAATTCTTAAGAATGCACAGAAAAACGGCGTGCGCGTTATGATTGTTGCAGGTTATAATATTCAGAGAACTCCGCTTGTTGAAGCAATGGAAAATAACAGCGATGCAACCGTTGACACAAAGTATGCATCTGCAGGTGCAACCGTTGCTCCTCTTGACGGCACACTCGGTGAAAACTATGTTCAGTGCAACAAAAAGTGTGGCCATAATCACGTTTCACCCGATAATGTTATCGATGCATCAACCTGCATTCTTCCTGAGCATACATGGTTCATCAAGGATATGCTCCACTCAAACTGCCACGACGGCATTATGGAGATGTATAACTGGTTTGCATATACCGATGAATATTATGATGTATGGTCAAATCCCGCATACACACAGTTCCTTCAGAACGACAAGCCCAACCTCAGAGTAATCGCAATGGGCAACTTTGCGGAAGGCGATAAGGCTCCCGAATATGAGGAGGGCGATGCGTTCTACAACAAGTTTGAAAAATATGTTGCACCTGTCACAAACGGAATATTCTCATTCCTTGATAAGTGCAGAGATTTTATTGGCCTTTGATAGGAGGAACATAAAATGATATTTGATACAGATAAAAACTTAAGATATTACGCAAGCATCAACCCCGCAATTGAAACAATCGCAAAGTTCATCGAAGAAAACGATATGAAGGCTATGGAATGCGGCAGCTATGAGGTTGCTGAGGGCATCAAG
>JAZNHM010000072.1:0-2472 GCA_045576955.1 Acutalibacteraceae bacterium
GTTCGTTTGCAACGGTTATTAACCTTATGAAAGAATTCCCCGAGTATAAGTTCATGTCTCCTCAGGCGCAGCTTTATGACTATGTAAAGCAAGATTACCCTGAGCTTTATGAAGAAATCAAAGAAAAAATTAAAGAAGGTCGCTGGGAAGCCGAAGGCAGTATGTGGGTTGAATCAGATACCAACGTTATTTCCGGCGAATCCCTCGTCAGGCAGTTCCTTGTCGGAAAACGATTCTTCAAGCACGAATTCGGAATTGATAACAAAATCATGTGGCTTCCTGACGTTTTTGGCTACACAGCCGCATTACCGCAGATTATGAAGCTTGCTGATATTGATTATTTCATGACAACCAAGATTTCCTGGAGCGAATATAACCGATTCCCGTTCGATACATTCCTCTGGAAAGGTATTGACGGCAGCGAAATTCTTTCGCACTTTGCTCCAAGTATGCGTGACAGCGATGAAAAACGCTTCCAGGCAACATATACCGCTATGCTTGACCCGGCTCACATTATCTACGGTTGGCAGAGATACAGCAACAAAGACCTTGCCAAGAAAGAAATGTGTATATACGGTCACGGTGACGGTGGCGGAGGTCCGACCAGAACAAATATCGAAAGCGGTATGAGAATGGCTGAAGGTGTTCCCGGTTGTCCTCAGATTAAAATGGAATCCTCGCTCGATTTCTTCAAACGCCTTGATTCCGAAGTCAGAGGCAATAAACGCCTGCCCAAGTGGAGAGGCGAACTTTACCTTGAATACCACAGAGGCACTCTTACCGCTCAGGCACGAAACAAGAAGTATAACCGCAAGAGTGAGCTGCTTTACCACGATGTTGAAACCCTCAGCGCAACTGCCGGCAAGCTTTGCGGACTTAATTATCCGTCTGACGAAATTCTTGATTCATGGAAGATAATTCTTCTCAATCAGTTTCACGATATTATTCCCGGTTCTTCTATTTCGCAAGTTTATGAAGATTCCAAAGAGCAGTATGAAGCAATTGCAAAATCAGGTAAAGACCTTGCTTGGCTTGCCGTTGATTCTATGGCATCTTCTGTAAATACCGATGGCGATTCATTGCTTGTATTCAATACGCTCGGCATGGCAAGAACAGATGTTGTAATCACTGATATGCCCCAAAAAGAAGATTTTGCAATTCTCGATTCTGACGGAACACCTCTCACATGGCAGAAAACTTATGACGGCAAGCTTGCTTTCTTAGCAAAAGACGTTCCCGCTAAGGGATATAAAGCGTTCAGAATTATCAGCGGATCTTCTGCCGCCGACAATTCTGTTTCCGTTTCGCTTGACGGAGCTGAAAATAACTTCTACAAGCTCAGCTTTAACGAAGATATGAACATCAGCAATCTGTATCATAAGGAAAGCGGCAGAAACGTTGCTCCAAACGGCGAAGTTCTCAATAATCTTGTTGCTTATGAGGACAGGTCGCACGTTTACGAAGCATGGGACATCAAGTGCTATTACGATGAAAAATTCTGGAACATCGATAACATTGCCGGCAAAGAAGTCATCGAATCCGGTCCCGTCAGAAGCATTATTAAGGTTGATCGTACATTTAACAGTTCAACTATTACGCAGTATTTCGTATTCTATCCTCATACCTGCAGAATCGATGTTAATTACGATATTGACTGGAAGGAACGCAATGTTGCCCTCAAAGCTCATTATCCCGTTGATGTCAATACTACCAAAGCAACTTATGACATTCAGTTCGGCAATATTGAAAGAACAACCCACAACAACACCACATGGGATTATGCTCAGTTTGAATGTTGCGGCCATAAATGGGCCGATCTTTCTGATAACAGCTTTGGTCTTTCCGTTCTTAATGACTGCAAATACGGTTGGACAATCAAAGAAGGCAGCATCAAACCAACTCTTCTCAGAAGCGCAACAGAGCCTAACTATTATCAGGACAGAGAGCGTCATGAGTTCACTTACGCAATTTATCCACACAGCGGTGCAGTAAACACTTCCGATGTTGTTTATGAAGGCTATAATCTCAATGTGCCCATGTATTGCAAAGCTGTCGGTGCTCAGAGCGGTAATCTTCCTGTCGAGTATTCACTTGTTTCGGTTGACGAAGGCAACGTTATCATCGAAACTGTCAAGAAAGCTGAAGACAGCGATGCTATCATCATCCGTTGTTATGAAACATGGAATAAAAAGACCGCCTGTGAATTCACATTCGGCAACGATATAGCTTCGGTCAGTGAATGTAATCTTCTTGAAGAAAAAGACCGTGAACTTGAATTCATCGGTAACAAATTATCAACAGAGTTCAAGCCTTTCGAAATCAAAACATTTAAAGTAATACTTAAATAAAAAATGAGAGCACGGTTGATTCCGTGCTCTCATTTTTTATAGTAATGTTTTTATAAATTAACCGTACATTCAAAGCCTGTATTTAATTTATAAAAACAATTACAAATTATTCTTATTGCCTATT
>JAZNHM010000073.1:0-9070 GCA_045576955.1 Acutalibacteraceae bacterium
TCTCTGCATAAAAAAAGGAATAGTTGCCACCGACGGAAAGTGCGGAAAATATTCATACGACCCGTTAAAACGCAGACCAAAGAAACCTTTGATGATTGAGAAGGCAGACCCTTCGGATTTTGAACTTTGAGGTGATGTGAAATGAAAATAATAAAAGAATTTGTATGCAATCCGCTTCCCACTGCAAACTGTCATGCATCAACCGTTCTTCCTTTGCCTGACGGCAGTGTTCTTGCCGCATGGTTCGGTGGAACAAAAGAAAGCACGCCCGATGTTGATATCTGGTATGCCCGCAGGGACGAAAACGGTTGGGGAGAACCCAAAAGAATCACATATAACAGCAGAATTCCCCATTGGAATCCCGTTCTTTTCCTCCGCGAAAACGGAGAGGTTGTTCTCTTTTTTAAGGTTGGAAAGAATATTCCGCCATGGCGCACCTTCTTCTGCGTTTCAAAAGATAACGGCATAAGCTTTGATGCGCCGAGAGAGCTTGTTCCCGGCGACAGAAGCGGCGGCAGAGGCCCTGTAAAGAATAAGTGTCTGCGTCTTTCCGACGGACGTGTGCTTGCACCCGCATCAACGGAAATCAGAGGCTGGAACTGTTTTGTTGACACCTCGTTTGATGACGGTATAACATGGAAAAAAGGCGCAAAAATAAAAACAAAGCAGACTGCACCGATTCTCAACAGCCTTAATCATTACACATCAAACCTTATCCCGATGATTCAGCCGACTCTTTGGGAATCCGCACCCGGCAAGGTGCATATGCTCACCCGTACCGCAGTCGGTAAAGCATACAGAAGTGATTCCGAGGACTACGGTGAAACCTGGTGCACCGCATATGAGACAAGCCTTCTTAATAATAACAGCGGTCTTGATGTAGTTAAAACACCCGACGGTAATCTTTGGCTGCTTTCAAACCCCGTGGGCGAAAACTGGGGCGAACGTTCACCGCTTACCCTCCAGAAGTCAACCGACAACGGTCTGACCTGGG
Organism: Acutalibacteraceae bacterium; assembly: GCA_045576955.1. Lineage (GTDB taxonomy): Bacteria > Bacillota > Clostridia > Oscillospirales > Acutalibacteraceae > CAG-177. The sequence continues at coordinate 995 of JAZNHM010000073.1, forward strand.
AAACCGCTGTTACTCTTGAAGAAGAGAAGCTTGACAGCGAATTTTCCTACCCCGCAATCGAATATTATGACGGCGCACTTTACATCGCATATACTTACGAAAGACTGAATGTCGCTTTTGTTAAAATTGAGCTTTGATACGGTGTTAACATATATTTAACTTTTACTTAATAAAAAAGACTTGTCAAAAGCGATGTTTGCTGATATAATCGCATAGAACATTTCAAAAAATAAAAATCAAGGAGAAAAACACAATGAAGAAAATTCTTTGCATTTTACTCGCACTCTCAATGGTATTCGCATTTGCTGCTTGCGGCGGTAACGGCGAAAACACAGAAACAACAACCGAAACTCAGGCAGCCGCAGCAGAACTTACAGGCACACTTGAAGAAATCGCTGCAAACATTTACTCAAACGCAACAACAATCGAAATGATGCTCGGCGATCCTATGGAAATCGACCTTGCAGATGTTGACTCCGCTAATTACTATCTGGGTGTTGCATCAACAGATGCTATCGAAAGAGCAGTTTTCTCAGAACCCATGATCGGCTCAATCCCCTATTCAATGTGCCTTGTAACCGCTAAGGCAGGCGCAGACGTTGAAGCTCTCAAGAACGAAATCCTTGAAGGCGTTAACTACAGAAAATGGATGTGTGTTGCAGCTGAAAAAGTTCTTGTTACAAACTGCGGCAGCACAATTATGATGGTTATGGCTGCTGAAAACATTGTTGACGACGTTTACAACGCATTCAATACCGTTGCAAACGGTGCAGCAAGCGCAGCTCTCACCAAGGCAGGCGAAGTTCAGGAAGAAATTCCCTTTGGCGAAGAAATCCCCGCTGAAGACGGCATGGATATGCCCGCAGCAATGCCCGGCGAAGACGAGGGTATCATCCTCGGCTAATTGCAAATAATTAAAACACCGGAGTTTCGGCTTCGGTGTTTTTTAGTAATGACATAAAAAGGAGACCGCAATGCTTTTTTCGAGCCTGACATTTTTATTTGTATTTCTGCCCGTTGTGATGGCGGGATATTATCTGTTGCCCATGAAGGCAAAGAATATCTGGCTGCTTGCGGCGAGTCTTTTCTTTTATTTCTACGGCGAGCCGAAATATCTTGTGCTGATGCTTGCAGTTATAACCGTGAGTTATGTTTTCGGACTTCTGACCGAAAGGGCAGAGGGCACAAAGCGTAAAATTTTGCTCGGAGTTTCGGTTGCACTCAGCCTTTCGGCACTCATTTATTTTAAATATACCGATTTCTTTATAGATACTGTCAACACTGTTTTTGGCTCTGATTTTGATTTGCTCGGCATTGCTTTGCCCATCGGTATCAGCTTTTTTACATTCCAGGCAATCAGCTATAATATTGATGTTTACAGAGGCGAGGTTCCCGCGCAGAAAAATCCGATTAATCTTGCGCTCTATGTTTCGCTTTTTCCACAGCTTGTTGCAGGTCCGATAGTCCGATATTCGGATGTTGAGCGCGAGCTTCGCACAAGAAATCACACTCTCGACGGCTTTTCTTACGGCGTGAGAAGATTTGTGACGGGTCTTGGCAAGAAGGTACTTCTTGCAAATTCATTCGGAAGCTTCTGCGAGATTTTCAGGGAAACCGACGAAAAATCAACCCTCTTTTTCTGGATTTACGCAGTTGCATATTCGCTTCAGGTTTATTTCGACTTCTCGGGCTACAGCGATATGGCAATCGGTCTCGGAAGTATGTTCGGCTTTAAATTTATCGAAAATTTCCGTCATCCTTACGTTTCGAAATCCGTTACCGAGTTCTGGAGAAGATGGCATATTTCGCTCGGAAGCTGGTTCAGGGATTATGTTTATATTCCCATGGGCGGCAACCGTGTTAAAACACCGAGATTCTTTTTCAATATCCTCACCGTCTGGTTTCTTACGGGATTCTGGCACGGTGCGGATTGGACGTTCATCATATGGGGTCTTTATTTCGCGGCACTTCTGCTGATTGAAAAGAGCATTCCCAAGAAAATCAAGGATAAAGCACCTGCCGTTATCAGCCACATTTATCTGATTTTTGCGGTGCTTATCGGATTCGTTATCTTCAATGCAAGCGGTGTTGAGGGAATACTTTATGATTTCAAAGGTATGTTCACATCCGCTTATCCGCTCTGCACACCGACAACGCTTTATTATCTCAGAAGCTATGCCGTTCTGTTTGTTGTGGGTATTATCGGAGCAACTCCCGCTATCCGCAACGCTGCAGAAAAGCTTGACGGCGGAAAAATCGGCGGAAAGATTTGCTCCGTTGCAGAGCCGGTGATGATTCTTGCGCTCCTCGTTGCAGTTACCGCTTATCTTATTGACGGGTCATATAATCCGTTCCTTTATTTCAGATTTTAAGGAGGCGAGCATATGGGCAAAAAAATCCGCAACATTGCATGCATAGTATGTTTTTCAGCGTTTATTCTTGCTTTCGGTGCGGCTTGCTTTCTGAGAGAACCGGTTGAAGTGCTTGTTTCCGAAAGACGCAAGGCAGCGCAGATGCCCGGGGTATCTGTTGAATCTGTTATGGACAAGAGCTTTTTTGACGATTTCGAGTCGTTTATCACCGACCAGTTTTTTATGCGTGACGGCTTCCGCTCGGTTAATGCCGCAATCCGAATGAAGCTTCTCCGCCAGACCGATAACGGCAAGGTTTATCTTGCTGAGGGTCACATTTCAGAATTTCAGTCTGTGCTGAATGAAAAATCGGTCAGGGCAACAGCCGACAAGCTGAACTCAATCTATGATAAATATATCAAGGGCAAAACTGCAAAGGTTTATTGCTCTGTTGTTCCCGATAAGAATTATTATCTTGCCGAAAAGAACGGCTATCCGTCACTCGATTACGGCAGAATGATTGATATTTTCACTTCCGAAATTGAAAATATGGAGTATATCGATATTTTCGACTGTCTGACGGTTGACCATTATTACAAAACCGATTCCCATTGGAAGCAGGAGAATCTGAATGCGGTTGTAGGCAGATTGAGCGAAAAAATGGGCTTTGCAACAAAGCCTTTTGATGAATACAGAGCGGAAAAGATAACCGATTTCGAGGGCGTTTATGCTCCGAGGCTTGCAATCGGAAAAATGAGCGACGAAATCGTTGCGCTTTCATCCGATGTTACCGATTCTGCAAAGGTTTTCAATCTCGAAACAAACAAAACAATGCAGGGTGTTTATGACAAAGCAAAGCTCGGCGGTTATGATAAATATGAATATTATCTTTCAGGTGCCGCTGCATTTCTGACGGTTGAAAATTCGCTTGCAAAAGAGAAGAAAGAGCTTGTTGTTTTTCGCGATTCTTTCGGCTCTTCGCTCATACCCCTTATGCTTGAGGGTTACAGCAAAATTACCGTTGTTGATATCCGTTACATCTCCCCGCAGATTCTCGGAGAATATGTTGACTTTACGGATTGCGATGTGCTGTTCATCTACAACACGCTGATACTCAATCAGAGCAATATTCTCAAATAAAACAACACAAAACGGATTGCGGAATTTTATTTTTGCAGTCCGTTTTTTGCTTTTTACAGGTTGACAATTTTTATTAATATGGTATACTTATTAGAGTAACTAATGAAAGGGTCAGACGATGAATTTTACCGTTAAAAACTGTAAAATAAACGGACAGGGCAATCCTGTTGATATAAGTGTTTCAGGCGGCGTCTTCGGCGGTGCCTCCGATACCGTTTTTGAATTTAATAACTGTGCTGCTTTTCCCGGCTTTATTGATGTTCACGTTCATCTCAGAGAGCCGGGATTTTCTTATAAAGAAACGATAAAAAGCGGAACTTCCGCTTGCGCAAAAGGCGGCTACACAACCGTCTGCTCAATGCCGAATCTTAATCCTGTGCCCGACAGCAAGGAGCATCTCGCAGAGCAGCTTGAACTGATAAAAAATGATGCGGTTATGAATGTTGTGCCTTACGGTGCAATAACAGTCGGTCAGAATGGCGAAGAGCTTTCCGATATGGAAGCAATGGCGGATTCTGTCTGTGCATTTTCGGATGACGGCAAGGGTGTGCAGTCTGATGAAATGATGAGAGCGGCGATGCTCAAAGCAAAATCGCTCGGCAGAATGATTGTTGCTCATTGCGAGGATAACAGCCTGCTCAAAGGCGGATATATCCACGACGGTGGTTACGCAAAAGAGCACGGTCACAGAGGAATCTGCTCCGAGAGTGAGTGGAAACCCATCGAACGCGACCTGAAGCTTGCAGAGGAAACGGGATGCGCATATCACGTCTGCCACATCTCAACCAAAGAGAGCGTTGAGCTTATCAGAAAAGCAAAGGCTCGCGGAGTTGACGTAACGTGCGAAACCGCGCCGCATTATCTCATTCTCAGCGACAAGGATTTGCAGGAGCACGGCAGATTCAAGATGAATCCGCCTCTGCGTGACGAGAGCGACAGACTTGCGCTGATTGAAGGCATCTGTGACGGCACGATTGATATGATTGCAACCGACCACGCACCCCACTCAGCCGAAGAAAAGGGAAGAGGTCTTGAAAAGAGCGCAATGGGTATTGTCGGAATTGAAACCGCATTCCCCTTGCTTTATACCTATCTCGTTAAAACAAACATTATTACTCTCGATAAGTTAATCGAGCTTATGAGCATAAATCCCGCAAAGCGTTTCGGTTTTGATTGCGGACTCGATGACGGAATGTCTGCCAACTTTACTGTTTTTGACCTGAACAAAGAATACGAAATTAACCCCGAAGAATTTCTTTCGATGGGAAGAGCAACTCCGTTTGAAGGCTATAAGGTTTTCGGCGAATGCCTGATGACTGTGTGCAACGGAAAGATTGCTTATAAAAAAGGAGAAGAAAAATGAACAGAGGAATTTATAAAATCATCTCCAACAAACCTTTGACCAAGGATGTTTATGAAATGAAGCTTGAGGGCGAAACCTCGCATATCACCGCTCCCGGTCAGTTCATCAATATTCTGCTCGACGGTTTTTATCTGCGCAGACCCATTTCAATCTGCGATTTCGATGAAAGCACAATAACAATTATCTATAAGGTTGTCGGCCACGGCACAGAGGCTATGGCAAAGCTCAACGAAGGCGAAAAGCTTGATATTCTCTGCGGACTCGGCAACGGCTTTGATACTGCAAAATGCGGTCAGAAAACCGTGCTTATCGGCGGCGGTGTAGGTGTTCCCCCGATGTATAATCTCTGCAAAAAGCTTATCGCAGAGGGAAAGGAAGTTTCGGTTATTCTTGGGTTCAACACCCAAAGCGAAATTTTCTATAAAGAAGAATTTGAGGCGCTCGGCGCAAAGGTTTATGTTTCAACCGTTGACGGATCGTTCGGAACAAAGGGATTTGTAACAGATATTCTCAAAGACCTTGATTATGATTATTTCTGCACCTGCGGACCTATGCCGATGTTCCGTGCGATTGAAAAAATCGCCGCAACAAGCGGTCAGTACAGCTTCGAAGAGCGTATGGGATGTGGCTTCGGCGCTTGCATGGGTTGCTCGTGCAAAACAAAATACGGCTACAAGAGAATCTGCAGGGACGGTCCCGTCCTTGAGAGGGAGGAGATAATATGGTAAACACAAAGGTTAATCTTTGCGGAATCGAAATGGATAATCCGATAATTCCCGCTTCGGGTACATTCGGCTTCGGCTATGAATTCGCAGAGCTTTACGATATCAACTGCCTCGGCACTTTCTCCTTCAAGGGCACAACAAAAGACCCCAGATTCGGCAACCCCACTCCGAGAATCGCAGAGTGCGACAGCGGAATGATTAACGCCGTCGGACTTCAGAATCCCGGTGTTGAAAAGGTTATTGCAGAGGAACTTCCCAAGCTTAAGGCTTGTTTCTCAAAGCCTGTTATGGCAAACATCAGCGGATTTTCGCTTGAAGAATATGCATACACCTGCGAGAAAATCGATAAGGAAGAGCAGGTTGGCTGGCTTGAAGTCAACATCAGTTGCCCCAACGTCCACGGCGGCGGAATGAGTTTCGGCACATCGCCTGAGGCAGCCGCAGAGGTTACAAAGGCAGTCAAAGCGGTAACAACAAAGCCTGTTATCATCAAGCTTTCGCCCAATGTTACCGACATTGTTGCAATCGCAAAGGCTTGCGAAGAAGCGGGCGCAGACGGTATCAGCCTTATCAACACACTTCTCGGCATGAGAATAGATCTCAAAACCGGCAAACCCGTTATTGCTAACAAGATGGGCGGCTTTTCGGGAGCGGCAATAAAACCCGTCGGTATCAGAATGGTTTATCAGGTAAGCTCGGCGGTTAAAATTCCCGTTGTCGGTATGGGCGGCGTTTCAACCGCAGAGGATGTTATTGAATATATGATGGCAGGTGCAACGGCAGTTGAAGTCGGTGCGGCAAATCTTGTCAATCCCTATGTCTGCAAGGAAATCATCGATGATCTTCCCGCAGTTATGGCTAAATACGGTATTAAAAATTTAAATGATATAAAAGGAAGTGCACACAATGGGTAAAGATGTAATCGTTGCTTGCGATTTCAGCAGCAAACAGGCAGTAATGGATTTCCTTGACAAGTTCACAGAGGAAAAGCCTTATGTAAAAATCGGTATGGAGCTTTTCTATGCCGAAGGTCCTTCAATCGTTAAAGAAATAAAAGAGAGAGGTCACAAGATTTTTCTTGACCTCAAGCTTTGCGATATCCCCAACACAGTCAAGAAGGCTATGAGCGTGCTCAGCGGTCTTGATGTTGATATGACCAATCTCCACGCAAGCGGTACAATCGAAATGATGCAGGCTGCTATCGAAGGTCTCACAAAGCCCGATGGCACCCGTCCTCTTCTCATTGCCGTTACTCAGCTTACTTCAACAAGCGAAGAGAGAATGAGAGAGCAGCTTCTCATAGACAAGCCCCTTGATGAGGTTGTTATGCACTACGCTTCAAATGCTGAAAAAGCAGGCCTTGACGGCGTTGTTTGCTCACCCCTCGAAGCAGGCAAGGTTCACGACAGATGCGGCGCAAAGTTCCTCACCGTTACTCCCGGCGTTCGTTTCGCAGACGGCGATATCGGTGACCAGGTAAGAGTTACAACCCCCGAAAAGGCAAAGGAACTCGGCTCGGATTACATCGTTGTCGGCAGACCTATCACAGCTGCTGAAGATCCCGTTGCAGCTTACAGAAGATGTATGGCTGAATTTGTTGGCTGAGGTTAACTTGTAAATAAACCATCAGGAGGAAATATATTATGGAAAGACTTATTGCAAAAGATTTACTCTCAATCGGCGCTGTTTTTCTTCGCCCCGAAGACCCCTTTACTTGGGCAAGCGGAATCAAGAGTCCCATTTACTGTGATAACAGACTGACTCTTACAGCTCCCGCTGTACGCACCGATGTTGAAACCGGCCTTGCAGAAACCGTAAAGAAATATTACCCCGAAGCTGAAGTGCTTATGGGCACATCAACAGCCGGCATTGCTCACGCCGCAATAACAGCTCATATGCTTGGTATGCCCATGGGTTATGTTCGCTCAGGCGCAAAGGACCATGGCAGAGGCAACCAGATTGAAGGCAAACTTCTCCCCGGACAGAAGGTTGTTGTTATTGAAGATCTTATTTCAACCGGCGGCAGCGTTATTGAAGTTGTTGAAGCTCTCCGTGAAGCAGGCGCAGAAGTACTTGGCATTGCAAGCATCTTCACTTACGGTATGCAGAAGGGTCTTGACAGACTTGCAGCTGCAAACGTTAAGAATATCAGCCTTACAAACCTTGATGTAATAGCAGAAGTAGCAGCGGAAATCGGCTATATCAAGCCCGAGGATGTTGCCCGTCTTATTGCTTTCAGAAACAACCCCTCCGACGAAAGCTGGATAGGGGGAGCAAAATGAGAAGTCTTATAGACATTCTTTCGCTCTCAACAGAAGAAATTGACGAGCTTATTGCGGTTGCCGAGGATATTATTGCAAATCCCGTGAAATACCGCGATAAGTGCCGCTACAAAAAGCTTGCAACCCTTTTCTTTGAGCCTTCAACAAGAACACGTCTCAGCTTTGAGGCTGCTATGCTTGAACTGGGCGGCTCAATACTCGGCTTTTCAGAGGCT
>JAZNHM010000074.1:0-11823 GCA_045576955.1 Acutalibacteraceae bacterium
TTTGTTAACAACGCAATCTACGGTATGACAGGCGGCCAGATGGCTCCCACCACTCTTCCCGGTCAGATCACTCAGACCTCACCCTACGGCAGAAATCCCGAGCAGGTAGGTCTTCCCGTTAAGGTTTGCGAACTTCTTTCAAACGTTGACGGTGCAACATATCTTGAAAGAGTTGCAGTCAACAACGTAAAGAACGTTAAAAACGCAAAGAAAGCTATCAAAAAGGCTTTCCAGAATCAGCTTGAAGGCAAAGGCTTCTCACTTGTTGAAGTTCTTTCAACCTGCCCCACTAACTGGGGTCTCAAGCCCGACAAGGCTCTCGAATGGCTTGAAGAAAATATGATTCCTTATTATCCCCTCGGCGTTTATAAGGATAAGACAGCTGAAAAGGAGGGCGAATAATTATGACACATGAGATTCTTCTTGCAGGCTTCGGCGGACAGGGTATCCTCTTCTCCGGTAAGTTCCTTGCATATGACGGACTTCTTGAAAATAAAGAAGTAAGCTGGCTCCCCTCCTACGGCCCTGAAATGAGAGGCGGTACTTGTAACTGCTCCATCATTCTCAGCGATACAAAAATCGGCTCACCCATCGTTTCAAACCCCAACGTTCTCGTTGCAATGAACCTCCCCTCACTCGATAAGTTTGAGGCAACAGCTGTTCCTGGTGCAAAGATTTTTGTTGACAGCTCACTTATTGACCGTAAGGTTGAAAGAGACGATGTTGAAGTTTATTACATCCCTGCAACAAAGCTTGCATCGGATGAAAACCTTCCCGGTCTTGCAAACATGATTATGATTGGTCATGTTATCGCAAAGGCAGGCGTTATGCCCTACGAAAACGTTGAGGCAACAATGAAAAAGCTTGTTCCCGCAAAGAAAGCAAACCTCATTGAGCTTAACATCAAGGCTGTTGAACTCGGCTACAAATATTAATTTTTACGAACAGGAGACACCCACATGCTTGAATTAAAAGAAATTGGCCTGCGAGTTGCTTCCCTTCGCGATACCTGCGGTATTTCCGTAGCAGAAATGGCAGAAAAACTTGAAATTTCAGAAGATAACTACAATGCTTTTGAGCACGGCGAATATGATTTTGCAATCAGTACACTCAATAACATTGCACTTATCCTCGGAGTTGATATTCTTGACATCATCAGCGGCGAGTCACCCCGACTGACATCCTGCACTGTTGTTAAAAAGGGCAAGGGCTATGTTGTCAACAGAAACCCCGGCTATGAATTCTCACATCTTGCCTACACATTCAGAAACAAAAAGGCTGAGCCTTTTCTTGTTACTATCGACCCTTCGGGTAATCCTCCCGTAATGGATGAGCACGAAGGTCAGGAATTCGATTATGTTCTTTCAGGAAGCCTTCATCTCTATATCGGCGATATCTGCTACGAGCTCAATGAAGGCGACAGCGCATATTTTGATTCCACTATCCCCCATGCTCACAAGAACGTGGGCGATACTCAGGCGCAGTTTATTGCACTTGTGTTAAAATAAAAATCAGGAGTCAGAATAATGCCTATTTACGAAAAATTCATCGGCAGGTTAAGAGATTCTTTTGTTTCTCTCAAGGACTGCCAGGAAAATTTTAAAATCACATACGAGAACGATTTCAACTACGCCTATGACGTGGTTGACGTTCTCGCAACAGAAAAACCGGACAAGCTTGCTCTTCTTTATGTTTCAAATGAGCAGGAAGAGCTTCGTCTTACATTCGGCGATATGAAGCGTCTTTCCGACAAGGCAGCAAACTACTTTGTTTCTCAGGGCATGAAGAAGGGCGACCCGGTTCTTCTCATTCTCAAAAGAAGCTATCTTTTCTGGGTAATCACTCTTGCGCTTAACAAAATCGGCGCAATCATGGTACCTGCTTCAAACATGCTCAAGGGCAAGGATTACGTTTACCGTTGCAATAAAGCAAAAATAAAATATGCTGTTATCACAGGCGACGATAACTGTACAGAGTATTTTGACGACAGAAAAGACGAATATGAAACCATCGAAAAGAAGTTTGTAACAAAGCACAAGGCTGTCGAAGGCTGGATTGACTTTGAAGAAGGCTTTGAAAAAGCAAGCGAAGAGTGGACAAGACCCACGGGCGATGCCGCAACAACGGTTGATGACACAATGATTATCAACTTCTCCTCAGGCACAACGGGTTATCCCAAAATCATCGCACACGACTTCAAATATCCCCTCGGTCATATTATGACCGGCGTTTTCTGGCACAGAGTTGTTGACGGTGGAATGCACTTCACCGTTTCAGACTCAGGTTGGGCAAAGTCGCTCTGGGGCAAATATTACGGTCAGTGGATGGGCGAAAGTGCAAACCTTGTTTACGACTTCGATAAATTCGACGGTGCCGATATTCTCTCAAAGCTTGAGAAATATAAGGTCACAACCTTCTGTGTGCCTCCTACTATGTATCGACTTATGCTTCAGAATGATGTAAGCAAATACGATCTTTCGTCAATCACTCATTGCTGCACCGCAGGTGAAGCGCTTAACGCGGATATCTTCAACAAGTGGAAAGAGGCAACAGGTCTTGAAATTCACGAAGGCTTCGGAATGAGCGAAACACCCGTCAGCATCTGTACACTTTATCCCTGGACAAAGCCCGTGCCCGGTGCAATCGGCTTCCCAGCACCCGGTCTTAAAGTGCATATCATTGACGATGACGGTAATCACTGCCAGAGAGGTACAATCGGAGAAATCTGCATCAAAGCGGAATCACCCGAAGCTCACCCTTGCGGCGTTGTTGCAAGCTATAACTTCAGCGAGGAAGATACCGCAGAAGCTTACAGAGGCGGATTCTTCCACACAGGCGACCTTGCATACAGAGATGAACAAGGCAGATTCGTCTACTTCGGCAGAAACGATGACGTTATCAAGTCATCGGGCTACAGAATCGGACCTTTCGAGATTGAAAGTGTTATGCTTGAGCATCCTTCAGTACTTGAAGTTGCCGTTACAGGCGTACCTGATCCCGTAAGAGGTTTTGTTGTTAAAGCGACTGTTGTTCTCCGCGACGGATTTGAAGGCTCACCCGAGCTTATCAAGGAGCTTCAGACATACGTTAAAACCAACACCGCACCTTATAAATACCCCAGAATCATCGAATTCGTTGATGAATTGCCCAAGACTTTCAGCGGCAAGGTCAGACGAGTTGAAATCCGTCAGAACGATTCAAATAAATAAAACAAATTAACCCGCCGATTCCGAACGGAATCGACGGGTTTTTGTTATATTCAGTTAACTCCGAAAAGAAGCTCACCGTATGAGGGATAGGGCCAGAATTCGGCGGCTGTAACCTTTTCCGCTTCATCAACATCGATGCGGATACCTTCCATTGCGGGAATGATGATTGACTTGAATTTTTCAGCTTCGGCAACAACACCTTCGCCCGACTTGACATTTGCAAGCTCGGCTTCAAGAGCGTTGACCTTACTGAATATCGATGCAGAAAGCTGAGAGAGTTTTTCAATAATGCAGTTTTCGTATGATGTATCGGCAGAAAATTCTTTCTTGACCAATGCTGTTTTGCAAAGCTTTCCTGTATAAGCGCTGATTGCAGGGAGAATATCTCTATTGACCATATCAATAACAGTCAGAGCCTCGATATTGATAGTCTTGCAATAGCTTTCAAGATAAATCTCGTGGCGTGCTTCAAGCTCTTCTCTGGTGAAAACCTTGTGATCCTCAAAGAGCTTCACATTCTTTTCTGCAATCAGGCAAGGAATTGCATCGGGAGTAGTCGGAAGATTATAAAGTCCTCTGCTTTCTGCTTCCTTGACCCACTCATCATCGTATCCGTTGCCGTTGAATATAATTCTCTTGTGGTCCTTAATTGTTTTTTGGATAAGTGAATGGAGCGCATCTTCAAAATTGTCAACATTTTCAAGTCTGTCTGCATATGATTTGAGTGATTCTGCAACAGCAGTGTTGAGAACGATATTTGCGCTTGATATTGACCTTGCCGAACCAAGCATTCTGAATTCGAATTTATTACCTGTAAAAGCAAAGGGAGATGTTCTGTTTCTGTCAGTTGTATCCTTGGGGAATCGCGGAAGAACATGAACACCAACCTTCATCTGCACTTTTTCGTTTGCTTCGTATGAGGTGTCATTCTCAATTGATTCAAGAATTGCATTAAGCTCGTCACCGAGGAACATCGAAACTATTGCAGGAGGCGCTTCGCCTGCTCCGAGACGGTGGTCATTGCCTGCACTTGCAACGGATGCTCTTAAAAGATCCTGATAATTGTCAACCGCCTTGATAACCGCACAGAGGAAAAGAAGAAACTGAGCATTATCATAGGGTGTTTCTCCGGGTTCGAGAAGATTCATTCCCTCACCCGTTGAAATGGACCAGTTGTTGTGCTTACCGCTTCCGTTAACGCCTTCAAAAGGCTTTTCGTGGAGCAGACAAACCATATTGTGCTTTTTGGCAACCTTCTGCATAATCTCCATAGTAAGCTGATTATGGTCGATTGCCATATTGGTTGTTGCAAAAACGGGCGCAAGCTCGTGCTGAGCAGGCGCGGCTTCATTATGCTCTGTTTTTGCAAGGATTCCGAGCTTCCAGAGCTCTTCGTCAAGGTCTTTCATATATGCCGCAACACGTGGCTTAATTGAGCCGAAATAGTGGTCATCAAGCTCCTGACTCTTGGGAGGCTTGGTTCCGAAAAGAGTTCTGCCCGTGAAGATAAGGTCTTTTCTCTTGCTGTATAAATCGGCATCAACGAGAAAATATTCCTGCTCTGCGCCAACCGTTGTTTTAACGCTCTTGCTGTCATCCTGACCGAAGAGCTTGAGAATTCTCTTTGCCTGCTTTCCAATTGCCTCCATTGAGCGAAGCAACGGAGTTTTCATATCAAGAGCCTGTCCGCCGTAAGAACAAAATACTGTCGGAATACAGAGAACACCCTCTTTTATAAATGCATATGATGTGGGGTCCCAGGCTGTGTAGCCTCTCGCTTCAAAGGTGGTACGGATACCGCCCGAAGGAAAACTTGATGCGTCAGATTCGCCCTTTACAAGCTCCTTGCCCGAAAATTCCATAATGATACTGCCGTCACTGCAAGGTGAAATAAAGCTGTCATGCTTTTCGGCAGTAATACCAGTCATAGGCTGGAACCAATGAGTATAGTGGGTCGCGCCGTTTTCAACAGCCCAATCCTTCATAGCGTTTGCAACAACATTCGCAACAGCAATGTCAAGGCGCTTTCCGTCTTGAATTGTCTTTTTCATCGCCTTGTAGGTTTCTTTCGGTAATCTCGAACGCATTGCTTTATCGTCAAATACCATACAGCCGAAATAATCGGGAACGCTTCTCATACTCATTCTCCTATATATAAAAATAACATAATAAATATATTCCTTAATTATTGCAAAGGCAAGTTTTTTCGGCTGCATAAAAACAGATTCTACAAACTATCTGTTTTTATGCAGCCGAGAGAAAAGTTTTTGTTATTTTTGATTAAATGCAAGCTTTTTCAGAATATGGGGTTTCTTTGTTGTTATATTATCCGGATGCATTTCAAGCACCTTTGGCATATCCGTAGGCTTGTTAACCGTCCACAGCGAAACAAGAAGTCCGTTTTTATGCATAAAATCAACAAACCCTTTTGTTGCGTTTCTGTAATTTGAATTTATACCCACAGCACCGTAATTCTTCACTTTATCCGCAACAATCTGCAATTTCGTTTCATCCTGCGCTTCTTCTGCGGAAATATTATAATTCAAATAATAAGAAATGGATGAAGTAGTTCTTACTGTTTCAACCCAGTCCTCAAAAACTCCAGTATAAAAAACTCGTTCCGTCAATCCGTAAAGCCTAACAAGTTCATCAACTGCGGCAAGATTTTTCTTTGATTTAATATCGAGATTGATTTTACACGTCGGATGCGCTGCAACAACTTCAAGTGCACTTTCAAGAAAAACACCCTGCGAGCTATTAGGTTCCGCGTTATGTATTATTACCGGTGTGCCGTCAGGACGAAAGCTGACATCGAATTCAACAACCTGTGCATCAGCTTCAATCGCCACCTTTACCGAATCAATGCTGTTTGCGGGAGTGTGCATCGCACCCGCGTGATAAGTAACGGTAAATCCATCGGGCAAATTACGGTACACCGCATTTTTTTTAGTATTAAGTCTGAAATAAAAATCATCAATCGCACATATAAATTTCGAAAAAACAATATTCATTTCAATCCCTCCATAGAAATTAAATCATAAAACAATCTCATTGTCAAATTATTTGCAATGTTTCACAAAAGTTATTGAAATTCACAAAAATATATGTTATTATTATATAAATAATTTAGCATGCTAAATCAAAAAGGAGGCGCTTGAGTGGAAGAGAAAACAAACGTTACTTATGACGAACAGAATCAAGGCATAGTCATCGACTATGAAAAAGGCGTCAAGAATCCCCTTTTGAGAAACAGAAGATATATCGGCAACAAAGAGCGAATCGGTTATCTTCTCAATGACGTTTCGGGAAGCTTCAACATCAGCAAATATAACGACAGATTCATTTACGATATAGTTAAGCTCGACTTTGATTTCCTTGCGGTGTTCGGACTTTTTTCGGGCATATGGGACACGATTAATGACACATTCATCGGTGTTATCGTTGACCGAACACGAACACGTTGGGGCAAATTCAAGCCATACATACTTTTGGGAAAAATTCCTCTTATGCTCATCGGTCTGTGGTATTGGTTTATGCCGATATTCTTTGCGGACACAAGTGCTACATATGTACCGAAACTTATTTTTTATGCAGTATTCTCAATCATAACCGAAACGGCAGGTACATTCACATCAATAGCAGGCACCGGATTTATGTCAACCATAACGCCCGACCCGTTGGAACGAACGGGACTTATAACAATGGCAAACCTTATTTCGGGTCTTGTCGGCGAAAAACTGCCCGAGCTTCTTTTCGGCGTCCTGCTTGACCTTGTTAACAATCAGGTCGTTTCATGGGACAGAACATCACTTTTCATCGGTTTCGGTATCTTCACCGCCGTTGCGGGCTGTGCGATGTCGTTCTATTTCATATGTGTCACGCAGGAAAGAGTTACCCAGACGATTGAAAAACCAAGCGTTATCCAGGGTCTTAAAGCAATAATCAACAACAGACCCATCCTGCTTTACACCCTTTCCGAATTCCTTGCAGGATTCGCAGTCAGCAAGAGCAGAATCAACTATTATATCGACGTTCTCGGCTCTGCAACTTATCAGACCATCGTAGGCATTCCCGCATCTCCCGTTTCAACAATCAGCTATGCATTCATTGCTCCGTTGAGAAAGCGGTTCTCGACAAAGGCAATATGGATTCTCGAAGATGTGTGGACCGATGTCTGCTGGCTGTCGGTATTCGCCATAGGCTCCATAGGCGGCGCAGAAAAAGGACTGTATAAAAACAAATGGGTAATGCTTCCCGTTATGGCAATTGAAGAAGTTTTTGAAATGTGCGTTTTCGGCTTGCGTCATGTTATACCGCAGGAAATCCTCAACGAAGCAATGGACTATTGCGAATGGAAAAACGGCTACCGTGCAGAGGCAATGACGGGCGTTGCGAGAGGTCTCGTTACCAAGCTTCAAGGCATTGCAATGGGATCGATCCAAAATTTCATTATGAAACGAATCGGCTATGTTCAGGGTCTGAGCATAGGAACTCAGGCAGACTCAACAAAATGGTGGATTTTTGCAATGGGTACGGGAATTCCCGTTATCACGGGCGCACTCGGAATCATCCCGAAATTCTTCCACAACCTCAACGGTGAAAAACGTGACAGAATGTACCGTGAGCTTTTCGCAAGACGAGAAGCAATGCAGAATGCGGTTGAAAACGCAAAAGACTTCGAAGAAGTTTCAAGAATCGCAAAAGCACAGATTAACGCTGACTACGTTCAGAAATAATAAAAGATTAACGGTCACAGACAGATTGTCTGTGACCGTATTTTTTTACCGTGCCGCATTTATTGCAGGCGTCTGAATCGCTTTGTAAAGCTCTGCACCGTTCTCGGCATAATATTCCCAATTAATGCTGCCGTCAGGTTCGATGTCAAAGCAATACAAATTTCCTTTATCATCGGCAACCGTAACCAAAAGCTGATTTTTTGCCATATCGCCCCTCGGGAGTTTTTCTGCTTCAAGGCTGTTGAAAAGCCTTACGATTTCTTTCATTTCTTCATCCGTATACATATTGTAAACGAACGACTGTGCATTCTGAGATATTACGGAAATCATAATCGGCTCGCCCTCTATTTTTGTATCGGGTGTCACCTTTCTGAATACTCTTTCATCAACGCTGAACTCAAAGGCAATTCTGACACCGCTGCTTTCGTCTGCACCCTCCTCTGTTCCGTAATCAACAAAGGTAACAAAGCTGTATCTTCCGTCAACGCTTTCGTTGACATTGAAGTAATATCCGAACGGGAATTGAACCGTAACAAACGACTCGGGCGGAATCGCAATAAGGCTTGTCTGCGGATTGTACTCTGTTTTTATCGTCATACGCTCAAATTTTCCGTCGACCTCTTTCTTCATTGACTGATTGGGCACAATGTAGAGATACCTGTCCGAGCTGTTATAGAAGCTGATTTCAAGAAAATCTCTGCCTGTTGCATCCATCCCCATCAGCTTAAGACCAAGTTCTTCGGGGATATCGGATTTGATATCATAGACGATAAGAACTTTACGGTTGTCGGGCTGTAAAATACTGCTGTTCGGAGCGGTAGTTATAATATTGGGTCTTATCATCTGCGGAGCGGTTGTAAGCTCCGTATAACCTACGCTTTCGCCAACAGAGGTCGGATTATCGGGTTGCATAACAACATTACGGTCTGTTTTTACATCCCACAAAAGCTTTAAAAGCTCCATATTGTTTGTTTCGTAGCAATTGCCTGCCGAATCCTCAATAATTCCGCCGGAAACTAACGTAAACGACCTTTTTTCGCCGTTTGAAAGATCAATTACAACATAGATTGAGTTACTGTAATTAATATCAATATCGTTTGTTTTTGTAAATTTTGTTTTGTTATAGCATTTAACAACATCATCGAGTTCTTCGGTTGAAAGAGTAATTTCGTTATGATAATTCGAGCCGGGATAAATTGCACCCGAAACCGCATTTTTTATTTTTTCTGTGATCGGTGTCGCATTACCGAGAGCAAGCTTGTCATAAGTGAGCTGCGGCTTTTTCGATGAAGAATTACCAACCTTAATTGCAAGCATAAGCTCTTTATATTCCCCGTTATTATCCGAGATAAAAATCCGCATTACATATGATTCTTTTTCAAATCCGTCAATATAAATAGAAAGGTCTGCAAAATAAAGCACCTCTTTTCCGACACTCATTCCCGAGGGAAGAACAGTTTCTCCGATGGGCGAAGGATACTTCGGCTCATAGTTTACTCCGCTGACTCCGTCAATCAATTCAAAGTGGCTGTCAATATAATATGCACCGTCTTTGTTGTCATTCTTTGCTTTGATAACAAGATATGGTTTGCCGAAATGGTCAGTCACAAGCTCGCATCCTGTTATATTAACCGCATTATCTTGACTTGCATACGTATATTCAACCTCATAGGTTTTTATAAGGTTATAAAAATCCTTATATTTTTTCTCTGCTTTTTCAATTACACGCTCAAAAATTTCATAGTCAAATCGACCCTTTTGACGAACAGGTTCGGGAATATCTTTATCATTCTCATAGTTTGTTACAGAAACAACATTGCCTTTTTCGTCAAGCTCCGCTTTGAAGCCGACGGCAATCATAGAGCTTGATTCGGAAAGTATTTGCTCATACTTGAGAAGCTCGGAATAAGGTGTGTTGTAATAATAAAGTCTTTGCCATCCGTAAGCAGTTTTATTATCCTCGCTTATTTCAACAACCTCCGCACCCGCAATGCACATCTCATATTTATAATGGTCGTTTCCTGCAACCTGCTTCTGCCAATCTTCTTCAAGAAAAGATTCAACCTTTTCAGCCAAGGTATCCTTATCATATGATTTATTAACGGAATTTGTTAGGCAGGCTGCTCCAATCGCTATGCAGAGAATAACGCAGATAACAACTGCAACGACTTTCGGCTTTTTAAATTTAAGAATATTGACAATTCTTTTTTCAACAACGTTTTCGCCGAACGAAAGCGGTGCTCCTGCGGCAAAACGGCGGTTTGAGCCGATTGCAACAAGAGTCAGCCCATAGCTTTTCTTTTCATCTTCACCAAGTTTACGGAGAACTTTTTCGTCACAGCTCATTTCCATATCGCGCACCATAAGATTAAACCCGACCCATACAAGCGGATTATACCAATGGAGCATAAGAACCGTAAAGGAAGCAAGCTTTATTATATGATCCAGACGGCGGATATGATTTTTTTCATGAAGAACAACATACTCACGCTGTTTTTCGTCCATACCTCGCGGAAGATAAATTTTCGGATTGAAAACACCGAAAACAAAAGGAGAACGGATTTTTTCGCATTCGAAAACATTCCCGTCAAGCTTTGTTGCAAATTCAACCTTGTTTTTTACTTTAACAAGAGAAACAATACCGTAAACAGCCATTACCGTTACACCCGCAACCCACAGCACCGAAGCAATTGCCGTTACAACCTGCATCGGATTCACGCTGTCGGTGATTTCGGGGACAGGCAAAAACGGATTGATAACCGTATCCGCTGCTTTAATGCCCGTTGATATTTCAGGTAATCTCATCATACCGATATCATTCGGAACATAATTATTAACCGTTGCATTTCCGGATGAGGTGCTGTTAACCGGTACAGAAAACAAGTTAAAAATGCTCAGTACCGACGAAAACGAAAACGGGCAAATCAGCCTCAAACCTGCTATGCCCCAAAGAGAGTAAGAAAAGATTTTCGGAGCTTTTTGCATTAAAAGTCTGATAAGAATTATCCCAAAAATTATGTAGCTTCCCGTCAGGGTCATATTAAAGAATGTTATAAAAATATCTTCAATCCAATCAAGCATCGCTATCCCTCCTTGTGTGAATTGATAAGGTCGGTTAGCCTCTGCGCCTCCTTTTCGGAGATAGTTTTTCCTCCGAGAAAAGATGCAAGGAACGACGGAAGCGAGCCGTCAAAGGTGCGCTCAACAAAGTTTTCGCTTTCATTTGCCTGCACCATTTCCTTCGGCACAAGCACAGTAACAACCGCATTCTCGTTTTTAATAAGCTCTTTTTCGCTCATCTTACGGATTGCATTGTAGGTTGTCGATTTTTTCCAGCCGAGCTTTTCCTTGCAAAGCTCAACCAATTCGCCCGAATTGACAGGCGCACTTTCCCAGACAACGCACATAAACTTATATTCGCTGTCCCATAAAGCCAAATCACTCATAAATATACCCCGTTTCATACAAGAATTTAGGTTTGTAACTACAAACCTCACCTTAAGTTTACAATTATAAACCTCATTTGTCAAGCATTTTTTAAAAAATAAAAACGGCAATCCTTATCGGACTGCCGAAAAACAATAGTTTTATTTAAAATAAAAAATGAACAATGAATAAAAATCTTCAAATTAAAATACAGCCACGGATACAATTGTTTTTTATGCTCTTGATAAAATATGTAACTGTATCTTAAAATATCTGAAAATTATTCATTATTCATTAATTAATGCCTCTGTACGCGCAAGCAAAGGCATTCTGGTGCCGGTGACCGGACTTGAACCGGTACGGTGTTGCCACCGAGGGATTTTAAGTCCCTTGCGTCTGCCGATTTCGCAACACCGGCAACTTTTTGGGCTTTCCGAGCAAGTGCAAAACGC
>JAZNHM010000075.1:0-4417 GCA_045576955.1 Acutalibacteraceae bacterium
TGAAAAGGGGATAGGTATTCTTCACTGTTCGTTTATTGAATATAGAGGATATGCAATTCTTTTTTCTGGTGATAAACAGGTCGGGAAATCGACTCAGGCTGCGCTCTGGAATGAGAATCTCAATACCGAAACAATAAACGGTGACAGAGCCGCATTATCTGTTGAAAACGGTGTTGTTTATGCAAACGGTATTCCGTTTTGCGGAACATCAAAAATATGCAAAAACAAAAAACTTCCCATCAAAGCGATAATCTGCCTTTCAAAGGGTACTGAAAACAAGATTCAAAGATTATCTGCGTCCGATGCTTTTATGTCGGTTATCGGTAAGTTTACCTATGATATGTGGGATAATAAGGCATCGGAAACAATAGCTGATCTTGTGCAGACTGTTGCCGAAACCGTGCCCGTATATTCTTATTCGTGTCTTAAAGACAAGACTGCCGTTGATTTTCTTGAAAAAGAACTGTCTGCGCTGTAAATGAGGTGATACAGTATGGAAAACAAACCCGTTACAATCAATCCCGTTTCATCAGAGCCGTTGATTTCAGCGTATCTTCATTCCAAGGCGAAAGAAAAAGGAATACCTCTTTCGGGAACCTTTGAGATAACGGGAAGATGTAATTTCAATTGCAGAATGTGTTATGTTCATAACTCGGACTGTAACAGAATGAAAGATTCCGAATTACCTGCCGAATGGTGGATAAACCTGGGCAGAGAAGCGGTTGAAGCGGGAATGTTTTTCCTTCTTATCACCGGCGGAGAACCGCTTATCCGCGATGATTTTGCTCAGATTTACACAGAGCTTTGCAAAATGGGATGTGTGGTTTCTCTGAATTCAAACGGATATCTTATAAACGATAAAATAAAAGAACTTTTTAAAAAGTACCCGCCCAACAGAATCAACGTTTCAATTTACGGTTCGGATGACGATACCTACGAAAGCTTTACGGGTGTAAGAGGCTTTACAAGAGTAATCCGTAATGTTGAAGAACTGCGTGAAATGGGTATTGATGTGAGATTCAATTGCAGCATTACTCCCGATAACCGCAGTGATATGGAAAACATTTTTAATGTTTGCAAGGAACACGGATTTCATGTTAAAACAACATCCTATATGTTTCCCCAGGTGAGAATCAACGGTGTTCACGGAGAAAATGAAAACCGATTATCACCCGAAGAGGCGGCAGAATGCCGTGTTGCCTGGTCAAAGCTAAAGTATTCGCCTGAAGATTTTGCTTCAAGAGCAATCGGAATGAAAAAGAGAATCGATGAGGTTCTCGGCAAAAAAGAGACGTATAACCCTGCCGAAGGTGTACTGTGCAGGGCGGGAAGATCATGTTTTTGGGTGGACAAAGAGGGAAAAATGGCACCCTGCGGCATGATAAACAAAACATTTGATATCAAGTCAATCGGATTTAACGAAGCATGGAATCAGGTGAAGAAATTCACATCCGAAATCCGTTTGCCTAAGGAATGCTCAAACTGTGCTTTCAGGCATTTTTGTAATGTTTGTGCGGCTGCCTGCTATACCGAAAGCGGAGATTATTCAAAGAAACCCGAATATATCTGCAAGTTCAGTGCGGAAACCGCACGCCTGACTCAACTCGAACTTGAAAGGCTTGAAAAAGATGGAAATTAAGAAAAATGTGATTATGAGAACCGTTGCAGGCGAGCATATGCTTGTGCCTGTCGGTGATACGGTTTTTCAGTATAACGGAATATTTATGCTGACAGACAGCGGCAAGCTCTTATGGGATAAAATCCGTGAGGGTGCTGAAAGCGAAGGGCTTGTAAAAGCTTTAATCGAAGAATATGAGATTGATGAGGCAACGGCCTCAAAAGATGTTGCGGATTTTCTTGAAAAACTGCAGTCATATGAAATTATCTGATTGAGAAGCGGGATGATATTATGAAGAAGCCAACTGAATATGTTCAGCTTTTCCGTTCACTCGGAAATGAGTGGAAGTGGCTTCTGCGATATGCTTCACGGTACCGTTTGCAGATAGCTCTGTATGTTGTTATCGGAATTGTGAGCACTGCGATGGGTCTTGGATCAAGTGTAGCAACGAAATATCTGATAGACTCCGTTGTTTCGCACAATGATGATACCATTGTCAGAAATGCATTTCTTGCAGTCGGTCTGAGCCTTTCTCAGATTATTGTGGGTGCGGTGATTTCGAGAATAGTTGCGGTGGTCGGAACAAAAATCAGCAGTGAAATCCGAAGCAGTATCTATGAGCATATAACCTACTCAAAATGGGAGAATATCAGAAAATTCCATTCGGGTGATTTGCTTAACAGGATTGAAGGAGATGTTGCTTCGGTATCAAACAGCATTATCACCTATATCCCGGGAATTTTCACAGAAGGTTCGCAGTTTATCGGCTGCCTTGCGGTTGTTCTTTATTACGACCCCACAATGGCGATATTTGCTTTTCTCAGCGTTCCGTTTCTTGTTATTTCATCAAAGATAACAATGAAAATGATTCGCAAATACAACAAAGAGAGCCGTGAAATGAACGGCAAAATCATTTCGTTCTATTCCGAATCAATCCAGAATTTACAGACAATCAAGGCTTTCGACATAACAAAACGTTATGTTGAACAGATGAAAACAAATCTTCAGCTTCACAGAAAAATCAGACTTGACCACGACAAATTCACGATTATTATGGGTATGTGTATGTCCGTTATCGGACTCGTTGTGGCATACACCTGCTACGGCTGGGGAGTTTACCGACTCTGGCAGGGTGCGATTTCCTACGGAACAATGACGTTGTTCCTGCAGATTTCGGGTCAGCTTACTGGCTCGTTCTCGTCGCTTGTTTCTCTTCTTCCGGGTGCAATCACAATTGCAACTGCGGCAGGCAGAATAATGGAAATAACCGATCTTCCGCTTGAAGAAAACAAGAATGACGAACAGGCGCAGAAAATGGAAAAATCCGCAAACGAAAACGGCGTGACAATCGTTTGCGATAATCTGAAATATACATATCCCGACGGCGATGAACCTGTAGTCGGCAGTGCAACATTCAGGGCTGAACCCGGTGAAACAATAGCATTTGTCGGTCCCTCGGGTGAAGGTAAGACGACGTTGCTCAGACTTATCCTCGGCCTTGTTGAACCTGATTCAGGAAGCCTTACTGTCGAAACAAAAGACGGAATGACAATCCCTGTTTCCGAAAGCACAAGAAGATTCTGTTCTTACGTGCCTCAAGGTAACGCAGTCTTTTCGGGTACTGTTGCGGATAATCTCCGCATCGTCCGTCCCGAAGCGACAGATGATGAAATAATCGCCGCTCTCAAGATTGCTGATGCGTGTAGCTTTGTTGAGCAGCTGCCTCTCGGAATCAACACCGAAATCAGCGAAAAGGGTGTTAATTTCTCGGAGGGTCAGGTGCAGAGAATCTCAATCGCAAGAGCGATTCTCCGCGATGCTCTAATTATTGTTATGGATGAGGCAACAAGCGCGCTTGATGCCGAAACAGAGGCAAATGTTGTTGCGAATATGATGAAAGCGTATCCCAACAGAACAAGAATCATCACAACCCACCGCCCCGCAATGCTCAAATATTGCACAAGGGTTTATACGATTGAGAAAAACGGAAATCTGGTTGAACTTGAAAATTAATAATGCTTATTTTCTCCCGGTATCACATAAGTGGTACCGGGTTTTTCTTTTTGCAAATTGTGCGGATAACTCATCTGTCATAATCAAGACAACTTAATGTGACAGATGGAGGTGACAGCAAATGATAAAAACAAAAGGGGCGGTGAAAACAATGCAATAGAAAAATAACCGAAAAACCAACAACAAAAAGAAAGGAAAGATTAAATGATGACGTTAATTGAACGATGGCATAAGAGAATCATCAAGTTTCAGATGAAGATTGCCGTCAGAAAAATAAGATTCGTCAGATAGCCATTGCACAACTTCACCGTCAATAATATATTTGTTTTCAATCAAATTTTCTATGGTATGCTTCAGACTTTTTGTTTGCGGTCCGCCCCATTTTAAATCGAAATATTCAGCAAATTCTGAAATTGAAATGTCAATCGCATCAAACTCAGAATCATCTTTTTGAATCAAAGAAATCAATAAATATCTGACCCTGAATTCCATTTGATTCAGTACCAATACACTTTTCGAATCAACGGGACGAATATCACGGATTAATTCATTTGCTATTGCGACAGAATACATAAAACAACCTCACTTTTTTTGATTTTAGTGAGGTTATGACAGATTGAAATTGAAATGTATATGTTTTTTGAAAAATGTAGATTTATTTTCGGATTTGTGAATGTTTTTGGGGAAATGTATGTTTTTCTGTCCCACACATCACAATCCGTTATACATCAACAGTTTCAGGGGTGATAAAATAGCAGAGATAAGCAGATAATATCACAAAGTTAT
>JAZNHM010000076.1:0-2285 GCA_045576955.1 Acutalibacteraceae bacterium
AACTCAGGTCAAGGCCTATGGCGCCGACGCCGTAACCGAGCTTTTCTTTTAGAGAAACTTTGTTATTCATAATATCCTCCGTTAAACTTTATAAGAAAAAGTCTGATCCGCTTCAAGAGCTTTGAGATATCTGCGGCATTCTTCCTTTGCCTTTTCCAAATCAAGGTCAAGATAATTTCCGCACTCTTTCTTTGTGTTGCCGAAAACTTCGCCGTCATAAGCGATGATATCGGCAAGGATTTTCTTTGTGATTTCAAGGATTTTTGTATTCTCGGCATTGCGCACAAGCAGATAAAATCCCGTTCTGCATCCCATCGGTCCGAAGTAAATAACATCGTCCTTGATTTCGGAATTTCTGACGAAGGTTGCAAACATATGCTCAACAGTGTGAGCTGTTGTTGTGTCCATAAAATCGCCCGAATTCGGCACTCTTGTTCTCAGGTCATAGGTGGTGATGTCGCCGTCGATGCGTGAAACGTAGATACCCTCTGTCAGAAGGTCGTGGTCAACTGTGAAGCTTGTGATTCTGTTCATTTTTCTTATCCTTTCTGTGTTTTATGAGTGAAACAATAAATGTGAATATCGGCAGAATATATAAGTAACATGCGGCAAGAAGCGATGCCGTCGGTGCACCCGACGATGCAAGAGGCACAGCTCCCGCTATCGACCACGGCACAAGCGGAGAGATAACAACCGCCGAGTTTTCCAGATTGATTGCCGCCTTGTCCGAATTCTTTTCGTTACCGTCGCAAAGCTGATGTGCAAGGATGATTGCGAGAGTCTGATTGCAGGAAATGAGTGAGGTGAATATTGATGTTACCATCGTTGCGCCGAAGGGTGTTATTTTTTTGCTCAGTGTATCGGTTTTTTCTTTCAGCGAATTCAAAAGTCCCGTTGCGGCAAAGATGCCCGAATATGCCGACGAAAGGCAGACTATCGCTGCCGCATTCAGCATCGAAACAAGACCGCCGCCGTTAATCATACTGCTGATTTCTGCGTTTTCCGCTTCAAACCCGAAAATCATCGTGCGGAGAAGCCACGGGATTTCCGAACCCTCAACAAAAATGCTGACGATAACAGCCGAAACGATGCTTGCGAGCATTGCAAACTTGACTTTCACTTTCAGAAGCGAAAGGCTGAGAATGACAACTGCGGGAATGACCGAAAGCCAATGCAGGCTGAATTCTTTTGAAAAAAGAGCGTTCAGGTCGGGCACTTCGCCGCCGTCACCTGCGGAAAATCCGAGGATTATATACACAACGCAGGTCAGCAGAAACGGAATCGCCGCCGTGCGGAACATATTTTTTATGTTGGTGAAAATGTCGGTTTTTGTCAGCTCCGAAACGAGGAGCGCACTCGTTGAAACGGGGGAACATCTGTCGCCGAAAAGCACGCCCGAAAGCATTGCGCCGCCCGCGATGACGGGATTGATGTTCATTGAATGCGCCATTGTCATACAGATGACACCAATCGTTGCCGCCGAGCCGAAGGAAGTGCCCATCAGGAACGAAACTCCGCAGCACAGCAGGAATGTCATCAGCACGAAAATGCTTGGGTTAATCAGCTTCACCGCAGAGCAGATGATGAACGGAATTGTTCCGCTTGCTCGCCACGAGGCAGTCAGCACGCCGACAATAAGAAAGACAATCAGAATGTTTTTTGAAGTTTTGATTCCGTCAAAAATCATCTTGATTATTGCCTTGAAAGAGTGCTTTTTGAATTTTGCGTAAGCGCAGAAAATAACAAGCCCTGCCGCCAGTGCGTAAAGCACCGACGCATCAAGGATAATGCATATCATCAGCGCAAGGCAGAAAAGAGATAAAGTTAGAATTTCCATAAAACACGACCATACACAAATAAAAATCGGTGCGGAATTAATCCACACCGATTATATATCATACGTCTGATTTTTTCAAGAGAATCCGCCCGTTCCGACCCAATATGTAAATAGTTACTAAAAAACCAACAAGAAAATTTATTATATTTTCTTAAAAATATATGGAAATTTGTTTTTGTATCTGTTATAATCATAAATGGTTCATTCCGTCAATGGCGGAGTGCGCCCATTAACAATGTTTATTATTTTATATGGAGGTAGATTCCAATGTACAAGTATGTTTATTTGTTCTCCGAAGGCGACGCTTCAATGCGTAACACCCTCGGCGGCAAAGGCGCAAACCTTGCAGAAATGACAAAGATCGGTCTCCCCGTTCCCCAGGGCTTCACAATTTCAACTGAAGCTTGCACAAAGTACTATGAGGACGGCAAGAAGATCAACGATGAAA
>JAZNHM010000077.1:0-9042 GCA_045576955.1 Acutalibacteraceae bacterium
AGCAACGCCAACGTGGGAGCATAGCTCAGCTGGGAGAGCATCTGCCTTACAAGCAGAGGGTCACAGGTTCGAGCCCTGTTGTTCCCACCATTTGGCCCGGTAGTTCAGCTGGTTAGAACGCTAGCCTGTCACGCTAGAGGTCGACGGTTCGAGCCCGTTCCGGGTCGCCATTGAGTGACCTGTAATTTTTATTACAGGTCATTTCTATGCCTCTGTAGCTCAGTTGGTAGAGCAGTGGACTGAAAATCCACGTGTCGCTGGTTCGATTCCGGCCGGAGGCACCAACAGGTGCGGATGTAGCTCATCTGGTAGAGCGCCACCTTGCCAAGGTGGAGGTAGCGAGTTCGAGCCTCGTCATCCGCTCCATTTTTTTAGCATAAAATAATGCTGAAGCGCATAACTTAATAGTGTATGGTACCATAGCCAAGTGGTAAGGCACGAGTCTGCAAAACTCTGATTCCCCGGTTCAAATCCGGGTGGTACCTCCAGAAATCCCGTTCGTATTAGCGAATGGGATTTATTTTATTTTCGTATGTATTGAAATAACATATAAAATTTGATATTATATATTAAAAGAAAATGAAAGGAATGATTCAATGAACGCTTTGCTTGGCAAAGTAAAGTGGCTGTTTACGGAAATCAAAGATCATTGGAATACTCCTGCGGAGGGTAAATACGTGCCCTACAAAGAGTACAAAGATGTCATTCTTGCCGTCGGCAGTAACTACACAGGCTCAAAGGTGCTTGAATACATAGGTTTTTTCTCGTCCTGCTATCTCATTATGCACCATTACAAGCTTCCTTACCTCACATTCTCGGTTATCGGTATTCTCAATATGCCGCTTAACTATATTTCTGCACTTATGTGGTGGCTGGTATGCGACAATCTCGGATTTCTTCCCAAAAAGACGGAAAAGAAATTTTATCTTGTCTATATGTTGATGATACTGTTTGGTATTTCAACCATTGCATTTGATTACTCGCAACTGTTTGACCAGACCGGTACATTCATTCGTTTGCTTAACGGATTTGAAGGAATGAATGCCACGGCATGCTTTAAAACTTTCGGAACACATTTCCTTTATACCGGCTGGGTAGGTGCAAGAAATATTTTCTGGCGTAAAAAACTTCTTCCGAAATTCGGCAGATATAAATATTCACTCTATTGCGACGTTGTGCCCAAGTGCATAATGGTTATTCTTATCGGTTGGCTTCCCGTTTACAACATCCCCGATGTTGCAACAAGAGTCTGGGTTGGCAATCTTCTCTTTGCTACATATAACGTGTTTGGTTTTGCAAACAATATGGAAACTTGCACAAAGAGTATCAGCCCCAACCTGCAGGAAAGAATTCTTGTCAGAAGCTATCCCGTAAAGCTTTCGCATTTCTTTAACACACTTTCAAGCCTTGCAATCTCCGTTGCAATCGGTTTCCTCAAGGATGAGTGGGCAGACATAAATCTTTACAGATACGTTATCCCCGGAACATTCATTTTCTTCGCTGTAATGACAATGGTATTTGCCGGAAGAGTAAAGGAAAGAATTCCTCAGCCTCCTGTTGAAAAGAAAGTTCAGATTAAGTTTTGGGACGGTATGTTTGGCGTGCTTCGCAATAAGTATCTGCTGATTAATACAGTTGTTGGTCTTATCGATGCTCTGGGCAACGGTATGCTTCCGTTTGCAACCGTTCTTTATCTTTACACATTCCGACTCAGCGGCTTGCCCTACAGTCTGATTGTAATGCTTGTTTCGTTTGCCGGCACACCGCCCGATTTCCTTTCACCGTATTTCCTTAAGCGATTCTCATATAAGCAGATTATGATTTTCTATCAGCTTTCAAGAGCGTTGGGTAATGCGCTTATAATCGCCGCAATGTGGTTCTGCGGAGATAACGTAAACCTCTGCGGTACGATTTGTGTCGTTGTTCTTTTCTTTATGGAAATGACAAAGACTGTGCCCACAACCGCGGGTCACGATATGAATGTACGTATCGGAGACTATCAGATGTATCTTTCCGGTGAGCGTCTGGAGAGCTTCTCAAGCGTTTTCGGTTGGTTTACTGACCCCATAAAGAATTTCGTAGGTCTTATCATTCCTCTTATGCTTCTCGGCTACGGCTTCAACAGCAACTGGGATATACTTTTCCTTGATTCATCAAGAGCTAATATTATCATTATTCCGCTGATATTCGACGTTGTCGGATTTACACTTATGACGATTCCGTATCTGTTCTGGGATTATGACAGCAAAAAACAGAATCTGGTTATGGAAGTTCTTAAACGCCGTGCCGAAGTCACCGAAAAGAAGGCAAAAGAAGAGGGTGAAAAGGTCAGCGGCGGATACTTGGGATAGGAGGTGAAAATGTATGAGTAAAAAAGATAAAGAAGTAAAGGTTACCGTTGCAGAGGAACCCGTTCATCTTGATATTCCTGAGGATGAAATATGGACTTATCAGGTTGATGGCCTTGCAGCTCCGAGAATCAATCAGACTCCGAAGTACTACGGTATCAAAAAAGCGATTTTTGTAATTACCATAATTCTTGCCGTTTCTCTTTCGTGCATTTTCAGCATCCTCACTCTCAGAAAAGATACCTTTGAATTTGAGCAGGTTCAGAACGGCTATGCTTTCACACGTTTTAGCAATACCGGATTTATTACCGAGCTTGAAATAGACTATATTGCCGACATCGAATATGAACTCGGTAATCCCGACCCCAAAACCAATTTCAAGGTTGTCAAAGATGAAACAAAACCCGTAACAGAGGTTGGAAGCTATGTGCTTAATTGCGACGAAAAGGTTCAGGTTATAACCATCGGTGCAGGTGTTGAAAAGGTTGACTCAAAGGCTTTTTATTCCTGCTGGGCATTGCGTGAAATAAGGGTTGATGAAAATAATCCCAATTATTGTGATATTGACGGTGTTCTTTATAACAAGGATAAAACAGAGCTTATCTGCAGACCTTGTGACCACGATACCTATCTTGCCGAAAAATACGGTTATGCCGAATATGATAATAACGGTTGGCGCATTGAACCCGCTTCGGATTCACCCGTGTATGAGCAGTACGTAAAAGACGTAATGAGTTTTGTCGTTCCTTCAAGCGTTACAACAATCGGAGAAATGAGCTTCAACTATGCAAATATGAAGAATGTATATCTTCCCGAAGGCTTGAAAACAATAGAAACTCTTGCGTTCTTTGAGATTCCTCTTCTTGAAAATGTTTATTCATATAAAGCAGAATCAGCCGTTGAAGATTCTCATTATGTTTCAGATGAAGCACTCGGCACAGTATATAATTCGCTTCCTGAAGGACTTGGATATATCGGCTCCGATGCTTTCAGCTATAACCGTGAAATGAAGTATATGTTCATCCCTTCAAGTGTTACCTATATCGGACACAACGCATTCTGGGATACCGTTTATAAAGACGGCAAGGAGCTTAAGGGCATTACGGAAATGAATGTTGCTCTTTCTGAAGAAGAGTTTGAAAAAGCTGTTGAGGCAGGCAACGACTGGTGCCCGAAATATGATTTTCTGCTTTTTAAAAAGAGCATTGATATTAAATACGGCTCAACAAGATAACTAATTCCAATCGGTTCTGCGCTATTGCAGAACCGATTTTATATATCAAAATCTTTTTAAAGCACAAATGTTCGATAAATATGTTGAAATTTTAATTTTTGGATGGTATAATAATTCAAAAAGAAACGGAGGTGGAGAAGGATGAGTGAAAACAAAACCTATATCGCAATCGACCTTAAGTCCTTCTACGCCAGCGTTGAAGCGACTGAGAGGGGTCTTGACCCGATGACAACTAATCTTGTTGTTGCCGACCCGTCAAGGACGGAAAAGACAATATGCCTTGCAGTGTCGCCGAGTCTTAAATCTTACGGTGTTTCGGGACGAGCGAGAATGTTTGAGCTGATTCAGCAGGTCAGAGTTGCGAATTACCGTAGAAAGCAAAAAGCTCCGGGAGGTTGCTTTTCGGGGTCGTCATATAATGACAACGAGCTGAAAAAGAATTCTTCTCTTTCGATTGATTATATTGTTGCACCGCCGAGAATGGCTTTGTATATTGAGTATAGTACTAAAATATATCAAGTTTACCTCCGACACGTTGCGCCCGAGGATATTCACGTTTACAGCATTGACGAAGTTTTTATCGATGCGACTGGATATCTGAAGCTCAATTCCATGACAGCGCACGAGTTTGCGGTTATGTTGATAAGAGAAGTGCTTGCCGAAACGGGTGTAACAGCAACTGCAGGCATAGGTCCTAATATGTATCTTTGCAAGGTTGCGATGGATATAACGGCAAAGCACATTCCCGCCGATAAAGACGGCGTCAGAATTGCCGAACTTGATGAGATGAGTTATCGGCGTACGCTCTGGAATCACAGACCTCTTACCGATTTCTGGAGAGTTGGCAGAGGAATTTCCGAAAGGCTTGAGAAATACGGTATGATGACTATGGGTGATGTTGCGAGATGCTCACTTCAGAACGAGGATTTGCTTTACCGTCTTTTCGGTATCAATGCAGAGCTTCTTATTGACCACGCGTGGGGATGGGAACCTTGCACGATTGCTGATATCAAATCGTATAAACCGCAGACAAACAGTATTCAGTCGGGTCAGGTGCTTCAGCATCCGTATGATTTTGAAAAAGCAAGGCTTATAGTCCGCGAAATGGCGGACAACCTCAGTCTTGACCTTGTTGAAAAAAAGCTTGTGACAAACCAGATTCTCCTCGTTGTCGGATATGATATTGAAAATCTTTCCGACCGCAAAAGAAGAAGTGAATATAAAGGCGAAATCAAAACGGATTTTTATGGCAGAGAAGTGCCGAAACAGGCGAGAGGAACAGCGAATATCGGCAGACATACTTCTTCTACAAAGTTGATAACTGATGCTGTAACTGAACTTTACAATGAAATTGTTGACAGAAATCTGCTGGTGCGCCGTATGTATATAACCGCAAATCACGTTGTTCCCGAGGAAAGTGTTGAAGATTCAGCCATTCCCGAACAGCTCAGTTTGTTTGAAAATTATGAAGAGAAAGAACGAAAAAAAGCAGAGCAGGATGCTGCGCTTGAAAAGGAGCGGCGTGTTCAGGATGCGATAGTCAGCATCAAGCATAAATACGGAAAAAACGCTATTCTCAAGGGGATGAATTATAAAGACGGAGCAACCGCAAAGGACCGAAACAGTCAGATAGGAGGGCATAAAGCGTGAGCGGAAATTATGATGATATAATCAATCTGCCGCATTATGTGTCAAAGACACATCCGCAAATGGCGATGATTGACCGTGCAGCGCAGTTCAGCCCGTTTGCCGCACTGACTGGTCACAGCGATGCTATTGATGAAACAGCACGTCTTACCGAACATAAAATCGAGCTTGACGAAAACAGAAAAGAAGTGATAGATGAAAAGCTCAGAGCGGTTTCGGAGTGCGGTGAGGAGGTACAGATTGAAGTAACTTATTTTGTCCCCGATAGAAGAAAAGACGGCGGCGAATATGTTGCTGTTTCGGGTGCCGTAAAGAAGGTAGACGGCATCAGCCGTGAGATAATTATGCGTGACGGCAGAATTATTTCTATTGAAAATATATATGATGTCCGTTTTTTATAGACAAAACTGCTTATATATGGTAAACTATCGATACTTTCATAAATAATAAAATACAGGAGAATAAATATGAAAAAACCCGTACTTAATTTCGGTCAGTTCAGGCAGTATGATAAAGTATTTATTACCGCCGAAAATGGTGTTGATGTTGAAAATGTAACCTCTGTTGCATTTGACGGCGAAACCCTTTACATTGCTCAGCCTGACGGTCTTATCGAATATTCAAACGGTAATGCAAAGAAACTTTCGGTGAAAGTTTCAAAACTTTTCTCAAGAAACGGAAAGCTTTTTGCATCTGTCGGCAATTCACTTGCCGAAGTCAAAAAAGGAAAAGTCAAGAAGATTGCCGATTTTTCAACTCCCGTTATCGATATCTCATTTGCGCTTGATAACTCTGTATGGCTTATCACCGAAACAGATCTTTTTCTTATGAAAGACGGTGAGTTCGAGAGGATCGTAAATCTTCCTGAAAATACAGTCTGTCTTGCAGCACACGATAATAAATCAAAGTACAGCGAAACAGTATATATCGGATGCGGTGAGGAAGGTCTGCTTTCAATGAAAGGCAAGCGCCGCCATTGGGCGGAGTTTACTCCCGATATGTCTGGTGTGCTGAGCAAGAAAATCAACTGCCTCGCAATCGATGCAATCGGTCATCTCTGGGTGGGTTCTGATGAGGGCCTTAACATCTTTGACGGCAAAAATTTCTGGTTCAACGGCAATGATTTCTATTCTGTGCCTGACGGTTCGTTCAACGATATGTTTTTTGCAGCTGACGGCAAGAAATATTTTGCAACAAACACAGGCATCATTACTCTTATCGAAGGTAAAATTTCATATCTTTCATACGGTGCCTGGCTTATGCATCCAACAGTAACCAAGATTGCAGTTTCCGATAACGGAACAATTGCGGCGGTAACTCCAAGAGGTGTCAGCCTTATCACTTCAAAGTTTATGACTCTTGAAGAAAAAGCAAATCATTATGATGAGCTTGCAGTCAAATATTTCACAAGAAATGAAGGCTATCAGGTAACAAGAGAGCTTCGCAAATACGGCGACCTGGATTCGGGCTGGCTTCCCAATTCCGATAATGACGGACTTTTCACCGGTGTTTACTGTGCAAGCCAGTGTTTCCGCTATAAGGTTACGGGTGATGAAAAAGCAAAGGAAAACGCGAAAAGAGCCGTTGAAGCTATGATAAAGCTCACTGAAATAACAGGAAAACCCGGTTTCACCGCACGAGCAACGAGATATTCACACGAGGAAAACTTCCTTACCGGTAACAGAGAAGAGTGGCACGTTTGTGAGGA
Organism: Acutalibacteraceae bacterium; assembly: GCA_045576955.1. Taxonomy (GTDB): domain Bacteria; phylum Bacillota; class Clostridia; order Oscillospirales; family Acutalibacteraceae; genus CAG-177. The sequence continues at coordinate 6,938 of JAZNHM010000077.1, forward strand.
TAACCCCGAGTGCGAATGGCTCGGAGAAACTTCAAGTGACGAGATGACGGGCCACTACTTTGCTTACGGAATTTATTTTGACCTTGTTGCCGATAAAAAAGAAAAGAAGAGAATCGCTCAGGTTGTAAAGACCATTACCGACCATATTCTTGAAAACAACTTCCACCTCTGCGATGTTGACGGTGTGCCCACAACCTGGGCAAACTGGGAGCCTGACCTGCTTAACAATGATGACAGATGGTTCTATGAGAGGGGCACAAATTCACTCGAAATTCTTTCTTTCCTCAAAACAACATACCATGTTACTGGCGAAGAAAAATATAACGATGTTTACAAAATGCTCGTTGAAAAGCATCATTATGCAATGAATTGCATGCAGTATAAATGCGAGGACGGTCATACCGCTCATATTGATGACCAGCTTGACTTCGTCAACATCTATCCTCTTATCGTTTACAACGATAATGCTGCCGAAAACGAGATTTACAAGATGGGTCTTACCCACCATTGGGAATACGAAAGAACAGAGCGTTCACCCTTCTTCAATATCGTTTACGGCGCGTTGACAGATAATTACTGCGATATCGAAAATGCAGCTAAATCTCTCTCTGAAATGAATCTTGACCTTGTCAGATGGCCTGCATACAACAGTTACAGAAAGGATATCGTCTGGGATGACGAGCAGGAAGCACTCGGCGTTCCCGCACAGCTTAAATACCCAGTTGAATATTCGGCAAGAGTTCTTGTTCACTATGACGGTAATCCGTTTGTCTGTGATTCGGGTGCGGAAGAATTTGTCAATATCAATACAAAGATTGTTAACCGCACTTCAACCCTTCCCGGCACCGCAGGTGCAAACGGTATGAGAGCAATGATGCCCTATATCTATCTTCTTCCTTATTGGATGGGTAGATATTACGGCTTGCTCGGTGATTAATTTAATATGACAAAAGGAGCTGTCTATTCAAAGACAGCTCCTTTAAGTTTTATTTGTGGTTTTGTATGTAATGCTTATAGAATTTTACGCAATGTGCAACTTCTGTAACGCCGATGCTTTCGTTTGCGGCGTGCATAGCGGCAAGCTGTTCGTTGCTCATTTTTATCGGGCAGAATCGGAGACAGTTGTCGGCAACCGATTCATAATGACGGCAGTCTGTGCCACCTGTCATAAGATAGGGGATAACGCCTGCTTCAGGATAGCATTCGTTAAGACACTTCTTGAGATAAACAAATTCCTCGCCTTTGTAGTCAACGCAGTTTGATGCGCTTCTTGCATGAATTATTTCGAACTCAAGGTCATATTTATCTGCATACTTTTTGAGAACTGCAAGTGACTGTTCAGCATTCTGGTGAGGTGACGGGCGGAGATTGCATACTATATATGCTTCGGAAGGAATAACGTTGGGAGTCTGTGAGCCTTCTGCCATTGTGCAGCAGAATGTTGTTTTTACAAATGCGTTGCACATCGGTGATACAACGGGAAGAACTTTGGTGAGAAGACCTTTGAACAGCCACATATTTCCGAGCACCATTCTGAGGGGGAACCCGAGAAGGGGAGCTGCTTGGTCAAGCATAGCGTATACGGGAGCGGAAATCTCTGCCTTGAAAGGTTTGTCTTTTTCGATATCTGCAACAAACTTTGAAAGTCTTGCAAGGGGAGTGTTGCTCTTGGGTGTTGATGAGTGACCGCCCTGACCTTTTGCAATGATTTTGAGGTCTATGTAACCTTTTTCCAGAATACCGATAGCTGCGCACCAGCCTGCCATAGTGGGAAGTGCATTTTTCAGAATAGCGCCGCCTTCATCCATTGCAACGTCAAGATGAACTCCTTTTGATTTAAGGTGGTTCACAAGTGTCGGTGCACCGTCACCTGAAATTTCTTCATCAACGGAGGATGCAAGATAAACATCACAAGGAGGCTCAAAACCTTCAGCAAGAAGTTCTTCAATTGCCTGGAATTCAGAAAATACGGTTGACTTGCAGTCCATTGCGCCTCTTCCGTGAATGTTGCCGCCCGAAATTTCGCCTGAGTACGGGTCACGCTCCCAGTTCGGTTCATCAGCTGTTACAACGTCCTGGTGACCCATAAGAAGAACGCCGTAAGT
>JAZNHM010000078.1:0-8332 GCA_045576955.1 Acutalibacteraceae bacterium
CCGAAAATACTTGGCTGGAAGCGGCCCGGGAAGATAGGTCGACGCCGACACTTTTTTAATTTTGCCTTAATAGCTCAGTCGGTAGAGCACGCGGCTGTTAACCGCGGTGTCACAGGTTCGAGTCCTGTTTGAGGCGCCAAATTAAGAGGACATCATAAGATGTCCTCTTAATTTTTTTAGATAGATTTAGATTGTTTTCTAAAAATCGGTTTGGATTATTGCTTTAACACATATTGACTGTGCTCTCTTTTGGTGCTATAATTAATGCCATAAATTTTTTTATGGTGAAATGATATGCGAATGAGAAAGAAAAAGCATCTCGAAAAGAGGCTTGCAAATTGTAATAATGTTTTAACGCTCAGAAGTGATGACTGCAACTTTCTGACGGCAATTGAGAAGAAGGAATATATCGATACCGAATCGCTTTTTGGCAACAGCAATCCTGTTGTACTTGAAGTCGGATGCGGAAAAGGTAATTTTGCATGCGAACTTGCGAAACGTGAGCCCAATGTTAATGTGCTTGCACTTGAAAAATGCGCCAATGTTGTTGTTATTGCGGCAGAAAATGCTGAAAAAGATAACATAACTAACCTTAAATTTCTGCACGTTGGTGCTGAATATCTTGAAAAATATCTGAAACCTGAGTCAATTGAACGCATTTATCTTAATTTTTCGTGCCCTTATCCCAAAAGAGCATATGAAAATCATAGACTGACCAATCCTCGCTTCCTTAAAAGTTATGAGGTGATTCTGAAAAAAGGTGCGGAGATTCATCAGAAAACTGATAATATGCACTTTTTTGAGTATTCAATCGAACAGCTAACAGGTCACGGCTTTGCTTTGAAAAACATATCCCTTGACCTTCACAGCAGTGATTTTGAGGGTAATATTGTAACCGAGTATGAACACAGATTTTCTTCAATGGGAATGCCGATTTACAGACTGGAAGCGTATATGAAATAAAAAAAACAGCCGTGAATATTTCACGGCTGTTTCATGTTTATACAAGCTTTGTGAACATTTCAAGTATTCGTTTAACGCAAACTTCAAGGTCGGCTCTTGTGAGTTCGCCTTTATCGTAAGCTGCTTTGAGGTCATCGGGGTATCCGCAATGCATCTTCATATCGTTGCCTGCCTTAACTTCCTTCACGGGGTCATTTTTAACACCCCAGTCAGTAACAACCATTCCTTTGAAGCCCCATTCGCCGCGAAGAATTCCCGTCAGAAGCTCGTAGCTTTCGGATGTATGCTGACCGTTGATACGGTTATATGACGACATAACGGTGTAAGGGTTAGCTTCTTTAACGCAGATTTCGAATCCTTTGAGATAAATCTCACGGAGTGCTCTTTCGGAGATTCTTGCGTCAATATCATATCTGTTTGCTTCTTTGCTGTTGCAAGCGAAGTGCTTGATTGAAACGGCAACTTTATTTGACTGAATGCCTCTTGTTGCCGCCGCCGCACATTTACCAGCAACAAGCGGATCTTCGGAATAATATTCAAAGTTTCTTCCGCAAAGGGGATCTCTGTGGATGTTGAGAGCAGGAGCGAGCCAGATTGCAAGATTATTCTCGCGAAGCTCTGCACCGCCTGCAGCACCTACATCATAAATAAGGTCAGTGTTCCAGGTACAGGCAAGAAGAGTAGCGCAGGGCCACGCAGTGGTGGGAATACCTGTGTCGGGCTCGAGTCTGAGACCTGCGGGACCGTCCGCTGTTGGGAAATAGGGAATATCGAGTCTCTGAATTCCGCCGAATGAGCCGGTGTTACAAACACCTGTTGTTTTCTGACCGCCAACAAAATACATAAGCTCATCGAGAGTGAACTGAGCAACAAATTCATCCATTGTTATTTTTTCGCCGACATCGTCAAATTTAATAAGTTCAGCGGGTGCGGATGCGCCTGAAGGTTCGTTTACAGCATAATAGTATTCTTCGTCACCGATGGGGAGTGATTCAAACGAGCCGTCAGCGAGCATTCTTTTTTCAAGTTTAAAGGGTTTGCACCAATTCTTGAACTGCTCTGTTACTATTGATTCTTTAACAACGTATTCAAATGCAAGCTTTTCTGCATTTCTTACAGATGTACCGAGCCAGAATTCATAGTTGCCTGCTTCAAGCACATAAGCTGATTTTGAAATTTTACCGAGGTCGTCAAAGCTTGCCATTGATTCAACATCAAAGCTGAGAACAACGGTTTCGCTATCGCCAGGAGTAAGAAGTTTGGTCTTTTTGAATGCAGCAAGTTCTCTTGCAGGTTTGCCGAGAGCACCCTGAGGAGCTGAATAATAAAGTTGAATAACCTCTTTACCTGCAACATCGCCAGTGTTTTTTACTGTTGCAACTGCAACAATCTTTCCTTCGCTTTCACAACATACTCTGCCGCTGATTTCAAAGGTTGTGTATGAAAGACCGAATCCGAACGGATAGCGCACATATTCTTTTGCACCGGTAATTGTTTCAAAATAGCGGTAACCTACATAAATATCATCGGAATAGTCAATGAATTTAAAGCTCTCCCAGAATTCTTCCTTGCAGGGATAATAATCGTAGGATTTTGTAATGGTGTCGGTCAACTTGCCCGAGGGGTTAACATCGCCGCAAAGAATGTCAGCAATCGCCATACCGCCTTCCATACCGCCCTGCCATCCGAAAAGAACAGCCTGAACATTATTGTTTTCTGCGAAATATTCACAGTCGATTGTTGCACCTGAATTGATAACGATAATAACTTTTTTGAAAAGTGCCGATGCTTTGTCGATAAGGTCTTTTTCAATGTCGGAGAGATAGTAGTCACCGCCCTGAGGTCTGCGGTCAACGCCCTCTGCGGAGAATCTGCTGAGAGTGATGATTGCGGTGTCTGCATTCTCCGATGCAGCATTTATAAGCTCATCGGGCACAGCAGGTTCTTTGACGTGCATACTTGCGAATGTGTCATAAGTCATATCGTCGCGCTTTGTGCAGAATTCCATTGCGTTAACGATATCCCAAGTTGCATTTATCTGTGCCTGAGTGGGAATGTTGACGCTTTCTTTTTCTACATAATCCTTATAGAAGTCTATCAGAGGCATAAAGATTGATACTTTTCCGTCTTTTTCTTTTACTCTGAAGCCTTCATAAATGTTTCTGATATAGGGACAGTGAACATCGCCGCTTCCGCCGCCGCCTTTTATGTATTCAATTGTTGCTTTTCCGAAAAGAGCGATTTTTTCTCCTCTATTTAAAGGAAGAGCTTTGTTTTCGTTTTTGAGAAGAACCATTCCTTCGGTAGCGGCTTTTCTGGAAAGTAGAATGTGTTTTTTGGATGCAGTTACGCAGCGTCCGTCATCGCCGAGAGGGATGCATGGCTGATATCTGAATCTTGCATATTTGTTCATTTTTATTACCTGCCTTTATTTTATTTCATCAAACATTATTTTTATAATTTTGCACGATGTTAACGGGGTTTCTGCGTTGTTGGAGTGATAGTAAGAAACGAGGAAGTAATCATCACCTTCAATTATTGCGGGGTAACAGAAGCCGTTTGTCGGGTCATCCTCAAGAGCAAATATTCTCTCAAAGTTATTTCCGTCATCTTCACTTACTGCGCAAACAAGCGGAGTGCGTCCCCAGGTGTTGCCGTCTGCATTGGGTCTGGTTGTGTAATTCGGAATCGGATTAAAAACTGCGACTGTGAATCTGCCGACTTTTTTCATAAGCAGGGGGGCATCGGGCGATGAGAAAAATCTGTTGGGTGAAGGCTGAGTCCAGGTTTCACCGTTATCATCCGAAAAGCACTCAAACTGAAATGCAAGGTCTGTTCTTGACATAGCGCGTATTCTTCCGTTTTCGAACTGATAGAGAGTAGTTTCCTGAAGCCCGGTTTCGCTTTTATCAGCAAACGGAATATCCTGTCTTTCGGCGATTTCGTGCCAGGTTGCACCGTCGTCGTCCGATGCAAAGATGCATTTCAAACCGTGTTCGATAATTTTCACTTCACCGTTAATAAGCTCAGAATGCATATTTGCGGGCAAAAGAATTCTGCCGTTTTGCAGTTTAATTATATGGTCATTTTCGATTACCCAATATGTTGAATTGTCATCGGAGAATCTCTCAGGGTAGCAGAATGTTTTTCCTTCATCGGATGAACGGGAAAAACAGGGGTTTGAGCTTTCGTTTTTTTTAGCTTTTTTCAGAAATATCATTCCGACATCGCCGTTGTTCATTCTGATAAGTGAGGGGCACATATAATTTCTGGAATCTTCATCGTGTTTAAAAATGATTCTTTCATCAACCCAGGTTTCGCCATCATCATATGAGGTTAATGAGGCGATATCTGCCGCACATTCGTCGCCCCAGTCGTTGCCCGAAAATTTTGAATAAACAAAAAGTATTGCACCGTCTTTAAGTCTTAAAAATGTTCCTTCGCCGTTTCTCGGATTACCTTCTTTTGATTCAAGAAACAGAACCTCACGTCCGATTTTTTTCATAATATCATTCCTAATTAACACTTTCTATTATTTTACACCATATAAAAATAAAAGTAAATATTTGAATTTACTTGTAATTATATTAGAAATCTGTTAAAATAATATATGTATTGTTATAATTTCTTAAGGAGGAAATATAAATGACTGTTTTCAAAAAAAGTCTTGCAGTGTTTCTTGCGTTAATAACTGCTTTTTCAACTATGGCATTCAGCGTTTCTGCGTTGGATTTATGTTATTATACCGTAGAAACATATTTTATGAACACCCGCGGTGCTTATGGTGTGCAACCGGATGAGTCTGTACACAAATATGCGACGGCGGGTACAGATGTTGAAATTAAAGCTGATGAATTCGAGGGCTTTACTCTTGATAGCTCTAAATCGGACAATGTTATTGAAGTTAAGGATGACGGTTCTTCCGTTGCAAAGATTTATTATCAGAGAAATATGTATAATCTTACATATTATTATGAAGATTTGCTTGGACCTCAGACAGAGGATGCAAAAGTTTATTTTGGTGCTGAAATCCCCGGGTTTGAGGCAAATCCGAGCGGTAAACCTGCTAAAAAAGGCTATGATTTTATTATGTGGTCAACTTCTCCCGAAAATAAGGTTGAAGCTCCTGAAGTTATGCCTGCAAACGATGTTGACTTATATCCAATATATGAGGTTAAAACTTACACTTATACATTTAATGCAGGTGAAGGCGGTTTGTTCCCAAACGGTCAGCAAGTCCTGACATTTGAATATGCTTATGGTGAGGCTCCTGAAATCCCTGCTATTCCAGCAATGGAGCATTATGAATTTAATGGCTGGGATAACGATATTCCTCAAATTGTTGAAAGTAATATGACTTTCTGTGCAGAGTATAAAGAGTTAACATATGTTGTTGTATTTATGAACGGTGAGGAAGAGCTCTCCTATTTTGACGGTTATCGTTTAGGCGATATTATCGAGGAAGTTGATGTTCCCGACGGCTTTGAAGCATGGACACTTTCTGACGGCACATATGTACAGTTCCCTTATGAAATTAAGGGTGACACATATTTATATGCTGCAGAGGCTCCTGTAAAATATAGTGCAAAATTTTATACCGATGTTAATGACAGCGAACCATATGCTGTGTTTACCGCTTTTGCAGGAAGTGAAATTGAATTTCCGGAAGCTCCTGCTCGCAAAGGTTATAAATTCATCGGATGGACATCGGATATAACCATTATGCCCGATGAAGATATTGATTTTATTGCGGAATGGGAAGAGCTCGGCTCCGAATTACCTGAGGATTATCTCGGATTAAGAACTGAATTATACACTTATAATGAAGAAATCGGTGATTGGGTTGTTGCTGACAGAGTTGAACGAGGCGAAAAAGTAAAGGCTCGTTTCTTTATTGAATCCGGCTTTGGTATCGGTGACGGTCAGGTGCTCTTTTTCTATAACGATGAAGCCTTTGAGAGCGATTATGCAGGTTATATGTCACCGGTAGTCATTAATGAAAGCGAAACTTCAGCAACCGGTCAATATCCCATAGAAGGATCTGTGACTTCTCCTTTAAAAAGTAATCCATTCTTCAGTAATCTTATAATGCACGGTTATCTGCCCGAAGGATTTATGGATAATCACACTCCCGTAATTATGTCTTTTCGTTTTTCTGACTTTACTTGTCATAATATAAGCGGTGATGAGTGGTTTGCCGAATTTGAGTTGACAGCGAAATCGGATGCTGTTGGCAAGGGCGATTTCTTCATTGTTCCTGAAACAATTGACAGACCCGCTGTCGGAAATAAAGAGTATTACGGTTATATTACTTTCACAATCGGCAAAGACGGTGAAAGCTCAATTGACGATAATGACAGTCTTATGAATTTTGCTGCATCGTTATTTGTAGAAAGCAATCCCGTTTCAACCGGATACGGCAGACTTATCCTTGATGCCGGTGAAGGCGTTTTTGCAGACGGTTCATCTGTGACAAAGCTTGATTTTGTTGCAGGTTCTCAGATTGAAGAGTATTCGGAACCGACACGAGAAGGCTATATTTTTGACGGTTATGAGCCTGAAATTCCCGTTACTATCGATGATGAGGTTATTAAGGTTGTTGCAAAGTGGGCTCCTGCCGAAGATACACCTTATAAAATTATCGTTCATTATGTTGATGTTTATGACGGCGAATCCTTCGAATATGAAGAAGAAATTGAATTTGAAGGAGTAACCGGTTACACCGTTGAAATCGTTGAAGCTTTGCCCGAATCACCGGAGTATGACACTGAATATATTCTTGTTGAAGATTTGGCAATGAATGATTATAACATTGTTGATTTTGCGGCAGAAAATGTTGTTTCGGCTGTTATTGCCGCAGACGGTTCGACTGTTCTTGAAATCTTCTTTAAGCTTGCAAGCTATGAAGTTGAATTTTATGCAGATGAAGGCAGTTTTCCCAACGGGTCAAATATTGTTTCAACAGAGGCTGTTTACGGAACTCTTGCATCATCAATAGTTCCTGCGGATGAACCCCGCAGAAGAGGCTTTATCTTTGCGGGTTGGCACGGTATCGATGAAACAGAGTTTATAACTGAAGATACCGTTTATTATGCATTATGGGAACCTGAAAAAAGCGATTTTACTGTTTATTTTGTCGCAACCGGTGATGTCCCCGAAGGCTTTATTTTGCCTGAAGCATTTATTGCCACTGAGGGTGAATTCATAATTGTTCCTGAAAAATATTCCGCAGAAGGATATGAATTTGACGGCTGGTATTATAACGGAACACGTTATGATTACGGTTCACAGCTACTGATGCCTTCGGAAAATATCACACTTATCTGCAAGTGGAAACGTACTGCTGTTGAAACTACAACACAGCCTGTAACCACAGAACCCATCGTTACAGAACCTATTGTTACAGAAACCACAACAACCAAGCCTACAACAACAAAGCCTGTTGTTACGGAAACCACAACAACCAAACCCACTACAACAGAACCTGTTGTTACAGAAACCTCAACAATCAAACCTACTACAACAGAACCTGTTGTTACAGAAATCACAACAACCAAGCCTACAACAACAAAGCCTGTTGTTACAGAAACCACAACAACCAAGCCTACAACAACAAAGCCTGTTGTTACGGAAACCACAACAACCAAGCCTACAACAACAAAGCCTGTTGTTACGGAAACCACAACAACAAAGCCTACAACAACAAAGCCTGTTGTTACGGAAACCACAACAACCAAGCCAACTACAACAAAACCCGTTGTTACAGAACCTACAACAAAGCCTCAGACGTTTGTTTTTGAAATCAGAAATCCGACTGTAACAACAATCAACTACGGTGACAGTATTATTCTTCACGCGGATGTCATTGAGGGCGAGCTTCCGAAGGATGCAAAGATTGTTTGGTCAGCTGATAACGGAAACTTTAAGATTGTTTCCACTGCAGAAGACGGAACAAACTGTATGGTCACTCCCAATTCTAAGGGTGATACTGTATTTACAGTTACAATCCTTGATAAGGATGGAAATGAAATTGCAAGAGATACTCAGAAGATGACATCAAAAGCAGGTTTCTTCCAGAAACTTATCGCTTTCTTTAAGAAGATTTTTGGCTTGACCAAGGTTATTCCCGAGGCTATCAGACCCGTATTTGAAAAGTAAAACAAAAAACACGGTGTGTCCCGGATTGGGATGCACCGTGTTATAGTCTGCAAGTGAGGGTTAGATATATGAGTGAACTTCCTGTTACTAAAATCGAAATAGAAAAAATTGCATTAATGTCAGATTTATTGTCAAAGATAAGAGATTACGCAGAAATAAATCCAACAGTTTCAGATATACATTTCACACCATTTGTTAAAGGTTATGAAAT
>JAZNHM010000079.1:0-2369 GCA_045576955.1 Acutalibacteraceae bacterium
GAGCCGACGGAAGATATCAGTATTGGATAAAGGAGAATCCTATGAAAGTAAAGAAAACATACGCAGTCTTCGGACTTGGAAGATACGGTAGAGCAGTAGCAAGAGAACTTGTCGAGAATGGCATGGAGGTTGTTGCAGTAGATGCTGAACAAAAAATTGTGAATGATGCAGCGGCATATTTGCCAGTTTGCAAGTGTGCGGATGTAACCGATTCGGAGGTCATATCGCGCCTTGGTATTAGCAACATCGATACTGTGGTCGTTTGTATGGCAAGTAATCTTGAAGCAAGTGTAATGGCTGTCACGCTCTGCAAGGAAGTGGGCGTAAAAAATGTTATAGCAAAATGTGCAAACGAGATGCAACAAAAGATATTGCTTCGTGTGGGTGCGGACAAGGTGGTATTTCCCGAGAACGAGTCCGGCATCCGTCTTGCCAAGAACCTACTTAGCTCGGGTTTTATTGATATGATCTCTCTGTCGAAGGATGTGTCAATGATCGAGATTGATGTGAGAGATGAGTGGCGTGGCAAAAATTTGATTGAATTAAATCTCCGAAAAAAATACGGTTTCAATATCGTTGCTATCAAAAAAGGCGAAAAGGTAAACGTAAATATCAATCCCGAACAACCTCTTGAAGAAGAAACCACGCTGATCGTTATTGCCAACACAGCTAAGTTAGGAAAAATAAAATAAGTCTCACAAAGCACCATCGGTGCGTAGCCGATTTCTCTGAAATTGTTAAAGGGTTTGGGATGTTTCCCAACAAGTACGCACAAGTGGGTACCGCCGTGCATTGCTTGCTAAGACCATCGGTACTTGGCAAGCAAAACGGCAAACGCAAACAGAGCATAGAAACAGAATATGACATTATAGGATTTATACCACTGAATGAGCTTATGCAAAAGAAAACGGCGTGACCGAAGTCACGCCGAACCTTGAAAATATTCAATTTTCAGACTTTTAAAATGATAACTGTTTTACGAACCCCGCCCATTCCGGCGGAGTTTTTGTTTTGATCCCTGTTTATTCATCCTTGATTTTTATGCGACGTTGATGATATAATATATATAATTGTATAGCCACAAAAGAAAGGAAAATAAATATGAGAAAAATCGTCAACATAAACGGCGGCTGGGAATTCACTCAGGCGGGTGTTACCCAAACCGTCAACCTCCCCCACACCTGGAACGGTATTGACGGTCAGGGCGGCGCCGATACCTCCGAATATTGGAGAGGTAAATGCGCATACAAAAAAATTATCCCCGATTACGAGGGCAGAGTATATATCGAAATCAACGGTGCAAACACAGTTTGCGAGGTTTTCGTCAACGGCATTTACGCGGGCAGCCACGATAACGGCTATTCAATGTTCCGCATTGAAATCACGAATCTTCTGCGTGAAGGCGATAACCTTCTTGAAATCAACGTCGACAACAGTACCAACGAATTTCTCTATCCCCAGATGGCGGATTTCACCTTCTACGGCGGTCTTTACAGAGATGTCAACATCATTTGCGAGGTTGCCGATTCCCACTTTGCTCTTCTCGACAAGAGCCTCTGCGGTGTTTTCATCACCCCCAGAGTTGACGGCAAGGTTTTCATTAAGAGTCTCGTTGAAGGTTCAACAGACGGTCTTCAGAAACAGCTTATCATCACCGATGCAGAGGGCAACGAGGTTGCTTCAGGCTTCACCGCCGCTTCAACCGAGGCAGCCTCGCTCACCGTTGAAAACGTAAATCTCTGGAACGGTATGGAAAATCCTTATCTCTATACACTCACCGCAAGACTTCTCCGCGACGGCGAACTCATCGACGAAATCAACGATCGATTCGGTTTCAGAGCATACAATATAGACCCTGAAACAGGCTTCAACCTTAACGGTAACCGCATCAAGCTCAAGGGTGTTTCAAGGCATCAGGACAGAGAGCTTCTCGGCAATGCACTCACGCTCAAAGAACACGCCGAGGATATCGCGCTGATAAAGGAAATAGGCGCCAACTCACTGCGTCTTGCTCATTACCAGCACGACAAGAAGTTCTACGATCTCTGCGACGAAGAGGGCTTCCTCGTATGGGCAGAAATCCCTGTAATCTCAAAATTCAGCAAGAAAAAACAACCTCAGGCAAGAATGATGCTCGAGGAACTCATCAAGCAGAATTATAACCGTCCCTCCATCTTCTGCTGGGGTGTTCAGAACGAAATCTCGATTGCCGGTGCATCTCCCACTCTCCTCAACGGCATCAGAGAACTGAATGACCTCGCTCATAAACTCGACTCCACCAGGCCCACAACCTGCGCTCAGGTCAGCTTCTGCGGTACGGGTTCAAAGCTAAATGAGATCACCGACATTCTCGGCTATAACCACTATTT
>JAZNHM010000080.1:0-8163 GCA_045576955.1 Acutalibacteraceae bacterium
GTTTTTGTTGACTTTGTTCCGGGCGTAACCAAGAATTCTGTTACTCAGCCGCAGGTTTATACGGGATTTTCGATATTCTTTGTTCTGATTGCGGTTCTCGGTGCGGTTTACGGATTCTTCACTATGAAAGAAAGAGTTTCGATTGCATCGAAGGAAGAAATGAATCAGGTCGGATTTTTTAAGGCTGCGAAGTCAATTATTACCTGCCGTCCGCTTGCTGCATTGCTTCTTTCTAACTTCTTCGGAGGAATCAAAGGCGTCGGCGGTGCATCTGAGGATTTCTTTTGGCTTAACTGCACAGGCAGACTTTCAAACAGACTCCTTTGCAGTCTTTTCACCGGTATTCCCAATTATGTTATAACACCCGTTGCACCTTCTATAATCAAGAAGTTCGGACTCAGAACAACAGCAATATCAGCCGGTGTTTTCAGCGGCGTTGCATATACATTGCTATATTTTATTGGTTATAAACCAACGGGCAATTATTGGTTGGACTTTGTTATTGTTACCGTCGGTCTCACAGTCTGCGGACTCCCCAACCATATTATGGGTGTCTGTGACCCGCTTCTCAAAGGCGATATGTATGACTATCTTGAGTGGCAGAACGGTATCCGAAATGAAGGTATAGTAAATGCAGTTTCAAGCTATGTTAATAAGCTTTCGTCAAGCGTTCACGCACTTCTTTCGGGTGTTGTATTTGATTGGATTAAGTTCACTCCGCAGCAGGATATTTTTGGCAACATCGTTCCTCACAAAGATCCGAAGGTACTTAAAGGTATATGGGGAATCTTCTGTCTTGCTCCTGCTGTTGCAAGATTCGGTTACGGACTTGCACTTCTTCTTTTCAATGTTCACGGCAAAACAAAAGAGCGTATGCTCATTGAACTTGCAGAGCACAGGAATTCAAGAGCAGAGCTTAAAAAGCAGGATTTGATTGAAATAAATAATACGGAGAACAAAAATGATTGATTACAGAGAATTTAAAATATTCTCGGAAACTCCGCCGTCAAAAAAAGCGGCGGAGCTTTTTTCCGAAGAGATAAAAATAAGAACGGGCAATAATCCCGTCAGCGTTGATGCCAAAGAAAAAGCGAATTTTATTTTTGAAACAGATGATTCAATTTCAAAGGACAGTTATAAAATCCACTGCGGAGCAGATGCGGTAACTGTCGTTGCAAGCGGAATAAGGGGATTTATTTACGGCTTCGGTATGTTCCTCAGAAAGATTGTTCCCGTGTGCGGCGTACCTGCTTTAACTGAGGATATTTCGGGTGAATATACTCCCGATAAGAAAATCCGCGGCCATCAGATAGGTTACAGAACAACACCTAATACCTATGATGCGTGGAGCTATGAGGATTACCGCAGATGCTACCTTGACCTTATGTTCTTCGGTTCTAATACGGTTGAACATATCCCTTATGAGAGGGGTGTTTCAAAGAGAAATCGCCTGATGAAATATGATGAAGAGGAATTCCTTGTTGAAGCAACGAGGATGGCGGATGAGTTTGACCTTGATGTTTCTCTTTGGCATCCGAATAATGACGGAGAGACAGTAGAGCAAGCAGCGGCAAGACGAGGGGCACTTTACGAGACTTTGCCCAGACTTAATGTTGTATTTCCTCCAGGAGGTGACCCGGGAGAGTTCGATGCGGATGAATTTATTGCAAGGTGCAGCGAAATTTCAAAGGCACTCAAGAAGGTACATCCCAATGCACAGATGTGGCCGTCAGCCCAGAAACCCCATTCAATTCCCACATGGGGTGAAACATTCATTGTGGAAATGGAGAAGCTTCCCAAGGAAATTGACGGCGTAATTCACGGACCGAACCATGCGTTTGACCTCGAAACTCTGCGCCGCAGACTTCCCTCAAAATACCCCATAAGACTTTATCCCGACATCACCCATAATGTCAGGTGTGAATATCCCGTGCATTTCGACAGGGACGACTGGCATTTTGCGTTAACAACGGGTCTGAGCCGCGAATGCACCAATCCCAGACCCCGCGAATACCGTCAGATTCACCGTCTTACACGCCGCTATGTTGTTGGCTCGGTCAGCTATTCGGAAGGTGTTACGGACGACGTCAATAAGGCCGTTTGGTCGGATATGGATTATTTCCCCGATTGTGATTTGCGTACAACTCTGCTTGACTATGCAAGACTTTTCTTCTACGGAGCAGATCCGAAAAAACTTGCAGATGGTATTTTCTCGCTTGAGCTTAATTGGCAGTGCGACCCCGCAGAGAATCCAATCATCGACAACACGCTTGAAACCTTTGAGATGCTTAAGGCACAATATCCGTTCCTTGCAGAAAATTGGAGATTCCTTCAGCTTCTTATGCGTGCAAAGTGTGACTGGGTTGTAAGGCACAGACGTCTCTTTGAACTTGGCTTGATAAAACTTGCCGAGAAAGAGATAAAAGCGGGCAACCTTGACAGTGCAAAAGAAATTCTTCTGACCGATTTCAGTGATGCTTATAAGAAAGAAAGAGAGGATATTTCCTCACTTGCTCAGAAGCTGTTTGAGCTTATCGGTTTGCAGAGTGATGTTGAAAACTACTGCGCGGATAACTGGGAGAGGGGAGCGGTGCTTGAAACAATCGACCTTCCCGTCACCGACCGAAAGTGGCTTCTCGGCAGACTTGATGCTGCAAAAGACTCGGCAAACCCTGCTGAATATATGAATAAAATCATAAACCGTAACAAGGTAAGACCTGACGAGTATTATTTCTCCGTTGCGCTTAACGGACTTGAAGAATGCGGTGTTGCTCAGACAGGCGAAATATATATGAACTTCCAAGGCGACAGACCTAATGTAAACACGGGCGCAATGCCGACAGCAATGTTCAAAGTGTTTGACAATCTTACATTCAAATGCAAGGTTGGCGGACTTGATTTTGACGGTGATTACAAGCTGAGAATAACATATTCTGATAAAAAAATACCCGCTCTTTGCGGTCATAAGATAACCGCAAACGGACAGGAAATTTATTGCGGAACTCAGTTTGGCGGCGAAAAGAACGAAGAATTTGATGAAATGATGCTTGCTCCGGGCTTTGAAACCGCAACCTATGTTATTCCGAAAAACGTGATTGAAAACGGATGCATTGACCTTGAATTCAGCGAACCCTATATGGGCATTATGTTCAGCGAGTTCTGGATTACACACGAATAAAAAATACGCGGTGTCTCACAAGAGTGGGACACCGCATTGTTATATAAGTTTTAATTATTCTACAGTAACTGTGCCGTCTTCTGCAACGGTGATTTTCATTCCGTCCTTAACGTAGTCAAGGAATTCCTGACCAAGGCAGTCAACTGTTACCATGGGTTCATCTGTCCAAACAGCAGCAAGAACTGCGCCGGCGCAAGCGAGGGAGTCGATATGCTCTGAGAAGAGCATGCAGGTGGGGTTTCTCTTCATTGCTTTTGCACAGTAGAGAACCATACCGCCTGTTGTTGAACCGATTGTCTGGGTAAGACAGAGAGCGGTGTTTTCCCTAGGCTTACCGTAAAGGTCAGCATTGTTCTGGTCGCCGCATTTTGCTTCCTTATCACCAAACTGGAGAGCATTCTGGAATGAAGCAAGAGTGTTGAAACCGCCGTGAGAAACAAGTGCGGTTGCTGTGCATTTACCTGCAACAACAGGACGTCCTTTGAACTGTTTCATCTTACTTTGCCTCCTTTGTGATTATGTCAAGAATCTCTTCGCTTCTGTAGTAGCGAGAGGTTGTGTATGTTCTGAGCTTGTTAGAGTTTGTGATAACAGGCATCTTCTTGCAAAGAGGATTGTTCATATACATCAGCGGGCATATGTAGCTGAGAATAACGCCTGTTTCCTTAAGCTTTGCTGCATAGGGGGTCTTGTTGAATGCTTCAACAACTGCGGGGGCAGCCGTAAATACGGTGGGGATTGAAACCTTTTTGAGACCGTTCTTCTTAAGACCTGCAACGACGTTATCTGTCCATTCGATAAGCTGTGCGTGTGAAAGATGGGGGCAGCCTACGAAGCAGAGCTTGGGTTTTGCGTTCTTATCTTTCCACATTACGGGGTAGTTAGCCTGAACTCTTGCAAGTTCAGCATCGTCAACAACATAAACCTTAGCGCCTTCTGCGATGAGGCTTTCGCCTGATTCAACAGCTTCGGGAGTGAGGTTTTCGATATGATAAAGACCAACAGCGCCGTTTGATGCAGTTGCTGCGCCGAAGTCCTTGAGATATGCCTTGGTGTCGCCATCAAGCTCTGTACCGATCCACTGGTCAAGACCCTTGATGAAGGGAACGTCTTCCATAACCTTCATACCGATAGCTGAACCGAGGATCTGAGCTTCGGGCTTCTTGGTTGTTTTAACTTCAACAATCCAGGTTGCCTTTCTGCCTTCATCAGTAACGAGTCCGAAATAGGGAACTCTGCCAACGATTGAGCCGAAGAGCTCGATGATACCTGAGTTTCTGTTGCAGCGTGCGCCGAGAACGGAGTTAGCATAAACAACAGCTGATGATTCTGCCCATGAAAGAACTTCGCCCTTCTTGGGAATGTTGCCTACTTCGTCCATATAGCAGGTGCAGGTGTATGACTTATCATCGATAAGACCAAGCTTTGAAAGCTGAGCATCGTAGCTGTTCTGCATACTGTACATGAACTTGTTGAAGATGAGCTTCTGGAGGAAGTTTGCGGGAACGTTAGGATCGAGGGGCTTGGGGTCAACAGAGAATTTCTGCTGTGAAAGTGCGCCGCCTGCGATGAGCTGATCCATAAGGTCATAAACGGGCTTCATAACCTTAAGACCGAAGCTTGTAACGAGGTGACCCATCTTGCTTTCAACGGGAACCATCTTTGTTGCGCCGAATGCTTCACCGTAAAGAACAAGGGTTTTCATAACCTTTGCCATTGTCTCGCCCTTGGAGCCGTTGAGTATATCCTGCTCTTCGGGAGTGAGAATCATTTTGTATTCCATAATGAACTGTCCTTTCATTATAAATTTTTACATTTTATTGTAACATTTAATATGAATTAATTCAACAGGAATTTGCAATATTTTTAAAAAATAAATTTTATCGATTTGTAAGATTGTAGAAAAATAAAAGCAGACGCATCGTTATGATACGCCTGCCGGTTTTTATGCAGTTTCTTTAAGTTCTCTTTCAAGCCAGATACAGCCTATATCCATTGCGCTGTAAAGACCTCTGCGTTCAGCCTTCTTAACGATTTTATCCTTCATTCTTACATCGGGATCTGTGTTTACAAGCTGAACGACGACTCTGTCTGCAACCTCAACACCCTTTACTTCACGGGTGCTTGTTATCTGCATAATAACAACGTAGGGGTCGCTCATATAGCCGTAATATATGGTCTTTCCGCTTCTTACGAGCGGCTTGCCTTTATACATAAGAAACTTTTTCTTAGCCATTGTTTCGCTCCTTCAAGATTATTTAATTCCGAGATAGCACTTTACCATTGCCTGAAGAAGTTCGTCTCTGTCAAGCCTTCTGACGAGGCTGCGTGCATTATTGTGTGTGGTTATATAAGTCGGGTCCTCGGAGAGGATATAGCCGACAATCTGGCTGATTGAGTTATAACCCTTTTCGTTCAAAGCTTCATAAACAGCGAGAAGATTTTTCTTCATCTCTGCTTCGTTTTCGTCCTTGATTGAAAATTTAATCGTTTTATCAGTCATTTCGGTCACCTCCGTTACAGTTCATTATATAACACATTTTTAAATAATACAAGTCTTTTTTGAAAACAAATTGCGCTTATGCTCTGATGGTTACGCCGATTTTGCTGAGATTTGCAAGGATTGAATCAATCCATCCCTGAACTTCTTCCATTTCAAGAGTTCTTTCCATCGATGCAAAAACAAGGCGGATTGTAATGCTCTTGATGTTTTCGTTTTCGTAAGTGTCAATAACTTTAACACTGTCAAGTTCTGCGAGGTTGAGTGATTCCCAACAAGCTGCAAGGTCTGAATACTTTGTATTCTCCGCAAGCACGAGGGAAAGGTCATACCAGGTTGCCTGCTGTGTGCTGGGTTCGCGGAACTTGATTGCGTCCGCATCGATTGAGCTGAAATCGTTCATATCGATTTCAAAGCAAACCGCGCAAGCTGTCTTGTCAAGCTTTGATCTGTTTGCAGGATGCATTGCGCAAAGAACGCCGACCTTTTTGCCGTCAATAAGAATTTCAGCAGTGTTCTTGGGATGCTGCCATGCGTGCTCGGGAGCAATCTTATTGTACTGAGCTTTCTTCTGCTTGATTGTGCCGATGAGGCAGTTGATGATTTCAACAGCCTTAAGATAAACAGCCTTTTCGTTGCCGCTCTTGTCATAAAGAACAACACCGAGATGCTTTCTTTCGTTGCTTGTTCCGTCAGCTTTTAAGCCGACAACAACTCTGCCGATTTCAAAAATGCCGTATTTGTCGGCGAAATCCTTGTTTTCCTGAGCCATTGAAAGGAGAGTGGGAAGCATCGAGTTACGAAGAACGCCGTTATCTGAATTTTCAATGTTAAGAACCTTAACATTATCTTCAACTTCAATACCGAGTTTCTTGAATTTTCTGCCGTCGCACCATACATAGGAATGAACTTCGTGGAAGCCGTACTTTTTGACGAGCATATCCTTGATCTCATTATCCTCCATACGGGCATAATCGTTGGGAACGGGCTTAAGAGGACTGTTTGTTGTTGTGATTTCGAAGTTGTCGTAGCCGTAAATTCTTGTGATTTCTTCGATGATGTCTGCTTTTATGGTAACATCCTTTGTCGCTCTCCAGGTGGGAACTTTAACGGTATATTCGCCGTTTGCAAAGTCAACTGCAAAGCCGAGTGCGGTAAGAGTCTTATTAATCTGCTCATCGCTGATGTCAATGCCTGTATAGCGGTCAACATATTTCTTATCGAATGAAAGAGTGATTTCGGGGTATTTCTTTACATATTTATCTGTAACCTTTGAAGCAACTCTTGCACCGCTGTCGATATTCTTGACGAGCTTTACGAATCTGCCGACTGCGTCCATTGTAAGTTCGGGGTCGAGCATTTTTTCGTATCTAGCACTTGCATCTGTTCTGTGGCCGAGTCTTGATGATGATTTTCTGATGCTTACGCCGTCAAAGTTTGCCGATTCAAGCACAACGGAGCCTGTGTCATCTTCGATTTCGGATTCAAGACCGCCCATAATGCCTGCGATGCCGACGGGTGTGTCGCCGTTGCAAATCATAAGAGTTTCTTCGTCGATATCTCTTTCAACACCGTCAAGAGTTGTGAACTTTGTCTTTTCTTTGGGCGTGGTGACTACGATGTTATCGATAGCACCGCCTGCAAAAGCGTGGGTGGGCTGACCAATTTCAAGCATAATGTAGTTGGTTACGTCAGCAAGAAGATTGATTCCTCTCATACCGCAATAATAAAGGCGGATTCTCATATCGAGAGGACTCTTGTTCTTTGTTATATTGTCCATTTTTACGCAGGAATATCTGTAAACAAGGTCTTCTCTGCCGATTTCTACATCGATAGATTCGTCGCCGTCGTATGAAAGGTCGCCCATTTCGAGAGGCTTGAGCTCTCTGCCTGCGAGTGCGGCAAATTCTCTTGCGATACCGTAGTGACCCCAGAGGTCGGGGCGGTTTGTGAGTGATTTATTGTCAACTTCAAAGATGATGTCGTCAACGGGGAAGATATCCTTGATGTTTGTGCCGTTTTTGAGTGAGGGGTCAAGCTCCATAATGCCCGAATTATCATCGCTCAGACCGAGTTCTTTTTCGGAGCAGCACATACCCTCGGATTCATAGCCTGCAACTGTTGCAATCTTGATTTCGCCGCCGCATACTCTGCCGCCTGCAAGTGCAAGAGCAACTTTCTGACCTACTGCAACGTTGGGTGCGCCGCAAACGATGTTGCAGATTTTTTCGCCCGCATCAACCTTGAGAAGGTGGAGCTTCTTTGAGTTGGGATGATTTTCGATTGAAAGGATTTCGCCGACAACAACATTCTGCACGTCTGCGCCCTTTTCAATGATATCTTCAACCTCTGCTGTTGCAAGAGTGAAGCTTTCGATAAGCTTTTTTATGTCCAGACCGTCAAGGTCAACATAGTCTTTAATCCAATTTATTGATACAAACATTTCTTATGTCCTCCTTGATTATTTCTCGGGTCTGGTGAAAGG
>JAZNHM010000081.1:0-2483 GCA_045576955.1 Acutalibacteraceae bacterium
TCAAATCAAATTTTATAAAAACAACAGATTCCGCAGGGAGAGAATTTTCAAAATTATAATCTTCCCATACAGAGCCGTCTTTGATGATTTTACATTCTGATATATTACGGATACCGTTAATATCAAGTTTAATTTCTGTATCTTCCGTGTTTATATTTGCTATAACAAAACAGCCGTCTGCTCCTTTGGCGGCGCAGGCGTAAACTCCTTCGGGAAGTTCGCTGACATAAACTTCTGTTACACGCTGATAAAGTTCACCAAAAGCAACGAACGAATAGTAGGTCGGAAGAGGTTTGAAAGTCACGCAGTCAAACAGTCCTGCATATATTCCCATATTGCATCTCGCATCATAAAACATTGCACTGTTCAACGACGTATTCTGTAAGGCGAGCATCATTGCGCAGGAAAGTGCGGCGTGTCTGGTTGTTCCTTTCAGGTCGGGTTGGCAGTTCCATTCGTTCAGCGTGTGTTCGGTGTCCGTATATCCTGCATCATCCAATCTCTTTCGGGCATAATCTGCCCATTGAACATTTGCTTTCACATCGGCATAACTGTGCCACGAGAAAAAGTCCAGAGGACAGTTGTGAGCCTTGATATAGCTTAAAAATCCGTCGAAGAAATCAATGAAATACTGATATCTCGGTGAACATGCGCCAACGTTGGTCTGACTGTCAGTAACAGCATAAAATCCGCAACTTGCATAACCGCCGATTTTAAGATGCGGAAACTTTTCTTTCAGATATGTTGATGCAACTTCGTATAACTTATAATAATCCTCGGGGGTACCTGTCCACATCTGATTTTCTTCGGGATCTTCAAAATTATCGGGTTCGTTCCAAATTTCCCAATAGGTTATGTGATAGTGAAAACCGTCTGCCCAGCCTTCAGTGTAATGGCGGATAATACCCTCGCAGATTTTTGCCCATTTTTCATAGTCGATTGGCGGATTGATGCGGTAAGCTTTTATTTTACGGTAGTTTTCAATTGTAACGCCTAAACGGAAAAACGGCTCGATTCCACGCTCAACAAGTGCAGTTATGAGCAAATCCGTAAAAGCAAAATCATAGCTTTTCGGGTCATCGGCATCGGCTGAAAAATCACGGAATATGTTCGGAATATCAACGTAAAGATTTCCGCCGAAAGGACCTCCGACATCGTGCAGACGGGAATACGGAATATGTGCTTCTTTCAGATAATCGCACATTGAAAAATCAATCCCTATGAAAGGCGGCTGACCAACTCCGTGCATCGGCTTTATTGTGCCGATTTTATGAGAAAAATCTATAGTAATTGTTTTCAGTCGAAGCACCTCCTTATTTGTGATCGAAAGAGTTAATGCTGAAATGTTTTGATAATGATAAGTGAAATAATTCCGATCAGAACACCTGAAACCGTTTTTTTGCTCAATTTTTCATTATAAACAATTGCCGCAACAAGGGTAGAAATAATTGTTCCTCCACCGTTGATAAATGTGAATAATATCACGGGAGAAACGAGTTTTGTGCAGGCGGTTGCGAGTTGATTGATAACAAAAACCGCAAGTGCAAGTGCAATTCCGCAGATTATGAGTGCTCTCGGGAATTTTGTTTCGCATCCGTCTGATTTGTTTTTTGCCGACATAATCAGATATGCAATCCCTGCAAGAATTGCGATTACTCCGAATGATATGAATGAAAAAACACTTATATCTCCGTCTGTTACATAATGCGTGAACATCTGCTGTGCAAGCATTGTTCCGCCGTTTGATACCATTGAACCGACGAGCAACAAAACTGTTTTATAACTGAAGTTTGAATAAACCGTTTTCGATGCTCCTATCAACAGATATGCCGAAACAAAGAACAGCCCGAGACCTGCCACCTGTATAATCGATATAGGCTGATTGAATAAAACCGCACCGGCAATTATAGGAATTATCATTCCTGCTGTTCCGAACATTGAGTTGAGACTGACTGTTCCGCTTTTTAATGCATATGTACCGCAACATCCGGAAACGAAAAGACATAAACCCGAAAACGTTGCAATGATAACTGTTCTTAAATCGGCTTTGAATCCGTTACCTGCAACAATTATCAGGGCAAGTCCGAGAACTGATGAAACAGTATTTTTAAATGCATTGTCTCCGACGAGCATTGTTATATTCTTGATTTCATTGCTTGATCGTTTGCCGAACAGAGCCTGAACTATACGGCAAAGCAGAATAATTCCGATATATACACCTGCCATTATTTGGTCCCTTCTATATGTGGGTATATTCATTTATACAAGTAATTAGAGTTTGTGCGGTTTACCCGGTTCAACAAATTCTTATTTGTCGAACTGAATTATATCACATCAACATCAAAAAATCCACTATAAAAACATCGTCTTGACGACGGTGACAGATATTCTTGGCGACCTTTGGGATATTTATGCTTGGTCTGTCGTCGCCTTTTGGTCGTCGTAAGTGTGTTTTGGTTATACTTTACTGTGCGTGAAAGCAT
>JAZNHM010000082.1:0-12108 GCA_045576955.1 Acutalibacteraceae bacterium
CCGTCTTTTTTGACAACTCTTGCAGGCACACCGACTGCAGTTGAATTCGGTGGAATATCATTGAGAACAACAGCACCGGCGGCAATCCTCGAATTATCGCCGATAACAAGCGGACCGAGCACCTTTGCACCCGCACCGATCATAACATTGTTGCCGATTGTGGGATGTCTTTTGCCCGTATCTTTACCCGTACCGCCGAGAGTAACGCCCTGATAAATCGTGACATCATCGCCGATTACAGCTGTTTCACCGATAACAACACCCGTTCCGTGGTCAATAAAAAATCTTTTACCGACCTGAACGGCGGGATGAATTTCAACGCCCGTTTTCTTTGAAGCACGCTGTGAAAGCCACCTTGCGGCAAAAAACATTTTTTTATTATAAAATTTATTAGCGAGTCTGTGAAGCCTTATCGCCTTAAGACCCGGATAGAGAAGAAAAATCTCCGCTGCCGACCTTGCAGCAGGGTCTCTGCTTTTGACGCAGGCGATATCTTCCCGTAACTGTCTGAACATAAAATCACACCTTAAAAATAAAAAAACTCCGCAGTCAAAAATGACTACGGAGGCGTAAATACGCGGTTCCACTCCTGTTTATAACTCAAAACCGGGCTTTAACGCAGCCATACGCACAGAGATACTGAAAAATTCCCCCTGTGTGCCGTCAGGTGCATTTCATCAAAACCGCATAAGAAGCATTTTCAGCTGCCTGCTTCCTCTCTGATACGCCGCGAATCGATTACTCTCCTGCCGATTGCATTTTTCTTATTATCACATTGTATTATATGTTGTTTACATTGAAAAGTCAATCACTTTTTTGCCGTCAATAAGATACTTTATGCCCGAAATTACAGTCAGAGCGGCGGTAATCCAGAGCAGAATGTTTGAAACAAGTGCAAATTTCTCGAATTCCCATCCGAAAACATCGACAAGCTGAATGCCGACCATTATAATAATCGAGAAAACCATCTGACTTGCTGTCTTGAGTTTTCCCCATATTCCCGCAGGGATAACAATACCCTGAGCAGTTGCGACAAGACGGAATGATGTTACAAGGAATTCACGGGTAAGAACAATCATAACAATCCAAACATTGCAAAGTCCGAGCTGCATAAATGCAAGAAGCGCAGCGGTTGTGAGCATCTTATCGGCAACGGGGTCGCAAAGCTTGCCGAAGGTTGTGATAAGATTATTCTTTCTTGCAATCTTGCCGTCAAGAAAATCAGTGATTGAAGCAACGATAAAAATAATCGCCGCAACAAGATAGTGATATTCAAAATTTATCATCATTGCCGCAAGATAAAATGGGGTAAGAATTATTCTTGCAACGGTAAGTTTATTAGGTAAATTCATAGTAACTCCTTAGCTGTTAATATCTCTGCCGATTAAATCGTAATCGTTCACACCGATAACTTCAACCTCGGCAAAAGCACCGACCTCATATTCTCCGTCGGTCGTGAAGCAGATGCAGCCGTCAATTTCGGGAGCATCCATATAAGTTCTGCCCTTGTAGCTGTCGCTGTAACCGTCATAATCCTCAACAAGAACCTTATATGTTTTTCCGATTTTTTCCTGATTCTTGAGAGTGACGATTTCAAGCTGATCCTGCATAATTATCTCGCCTCTGCGGAGCTTGACATCCTCCTCAATCTGGTCTTCCATATCGAAAGCAGGTGTTCCCTCCTGAGGTGAAAAAGCAAAACAGCCGAGACGGTCAAATTCAGTTTCATTAACAAAAACCGCAAGATTTTCAAACTCTTCCTCGCCTTCGCCGGGGAAACCGACAATGAATGTTGTTCTGATAACCGCATCGGGAAGAGCTTCGCGAATTCTTCTGACTGTTTCACGCAGGAATGCACCGTCTCCCCTTCTGTTCATAGCCTTCAGAATTTTATCGTCTGCGTGTTGAAGCGGCAAATCAATATAATGAAGCACCTTCGGCTGACGAGCCATGGTTTCAAGAAGTTCATCGGTTATTTTATCGGGATAACAGTAAAGCATTCTTATCCATTCAATGCCGTCAATCTCACAAAGAGCATCAAGAAGCTCGGGAAGTCTTAACTTGCCGTAGAGGTCCATTCCGTAATTAGTTGTGTCCTGAGCAATAAGAATAAGCTCTTTTGTACCCGCCTGAGCAAGTGCAGTTGCTTCTTCAATAAGCGTTTCAAATTCAACGCTTCTGAAATTGCCTCTGATGGAAGGAATTGCACAATAAGTGCATCTGTTGGAGCATCCGTCGGCAATCTTAAGATATGCCCAATGCTCGGGAGTTGTAAGAAGTCTTTCGCCGACAAGCGGAAGCTCCTCGTTGCAGGGCATTTCATATTTTCTTTCGCCCTCGATAACAGATTTGACCAATTCTGCAATATTACCTTCGGCGCCGATACCGATTACAGCATCAACCTCGGGCATTTCATTGAAAATTTCTTCTTTATAACGCTCTGCAAGACAACCGGTAACGATGATTTTTCCGACCGTTCCCTCTTCTTTTAATTCCGCCATTTCAAGAATGTTTTCAATTGCTTCCTGTTTTGCGGCATCAATAAAGCCGCAGGTATTGATAATAACCGCATCAACACCCTCGTAACAATCGGCAATCGAAAATTCATTTTTATCAAGTTGAGCGAGCATTCTCTCGGCATCAACCTGATTTTTGGGGCAACCAAGCGAAATCATTCCGATTTTATACATCGTCAAAATCCTCCGTTCCTGCTTCAACACTGTGAAGCGCGCTTCTGATATCCGACCAGCCGTAACCGAGCCTTTGCAAAGCGGCAACGGTCTTTTTAATTCCTTTTTCATCGGATAAATTGCGTGAATATTTGGTGTTTAACAGTTCTATAATACGCAAAATCGGGTCAAAGTCAAGACTTTCAATAACATTATCGGCAATTTCTGCCGAAATTCCCTTATGAACAAGCTCGGATTTAATACCCCGTAAGCTCATTCCTTTTGTTCTTATAAGTCTTTCGGCAAGATTCGCAGCATACCTTTCGTCATTGATATAACCGTATTCGCGAAGTTTATCAACCGCAAGAACAGCGTAGTCTTTCTTGTGACCTTTCTGACAAAGCTTGCTTATCATCTCACGCTCGCTGTGGTCAGAATAAGACAAAATCCTCAACCCTGCGATGAAAGCACATCGGGAGCCGACAGCATCTAAAAAAGCTGCCGACTCCTCTTCATCTTCAATGCTTTTTACTGAATGATAAGGACTGCTGAACCAATATTCGGCATCAACGGTAAATGTATATTCACCGTCAATCAGAATATGAATTTTATTCTGTTTTCCTGAATTTACGGAAATATTCATAAATTATTCGTCATCGTCAACAACGATATCAAGCTTTGCTCTTGCATTAGCTTTTGTTGTGGGTTCCGGAGCAGGTACAGCAGGCATCTCAGCTCTGGGACGTCTTACAATCTTGCTGTTTGCAGCAGCTTCTTTCATAGCGGCAACAATCTTTTCTTCGATTTCATCTGCAAGTTCAGGGTTATTAAAGAAAAGCTCTTTAACATTGTCTCTGCCCTGTCCGAGACGCATATCGCCGTAAGAGAACCAAGCGCCGCTCTTCTGGATAACATTAAATTTAACACCGAGGTCAACCATTTCGCCTTCCTTGGAAATACCTCTGCCATACATAATATCGAACTCCGCCTCTTTGAACGGAGGAGCAACCTTATTTTTGACAATCTTACATTTTGTTCTGTTACCGACAACCTCGTTGCCTGCACCTTTGAGCGCCTCAACTCTGCGAACATCAATTCTCATTGATGCATAGAACTTGAGCGCACGTCCGCCGGTTGTTACTTCGGGATTACCGTAAACAACTCCGACCTTTTCACGAAGCTGATTGATAAAAATAATTATTGTATTGGACTTTGCAACTGCACCCGCAATCTTTCTGAGTGCTTGAGACATAAGCCTTGCATGAGCACCAACGTGGGAATCACCCATCTCACCTTCGATTTCGGAACGGGGAACAAGAGCTGCTACCGAGTCAATAACAACAACGTCGAGTGCACCTGAACGAACAAGAGCTTCCGCAATTTCGAGAGCCTGCTCACCGTTATCGGGCTGTGAAACAAGAAGCGCGTCAACATCAACACCAAGATTTGCAGCATAACCGGGATCAAGAGCATGCTCTGCATCAATGAATGCTGCCTCACCGCCGTTTTTCTGTGCCTGAGCAACAACAGAAAGAGCAAGGGTTGTTTTACCTGATGATTCGGGACCGTATATTTCAATAATTCTGCCCTTGGGAAGACCGCCGATGCCCGATGCATTATCAAGAGTTATCGAACCCGTTGAAATTGCTTCAATGCTCATACCGTTATTTTCGCCAAGTCTCATAATAGTACCCTTGCCGTAAGCCTTCTCAATCTGGGCAAGTGCGGTTTCAAGAGCTTTCTTTTTATCTGCCATTTTTAAACCTCCGTAGCTTAATCAAACAAATGTTCTATTGGTATTGTATAACATTCTGCCGAAAAATGCAAGAGTTATTTTAAAAAATATTGAAAATTTTAAAAATTAAGAAAAATATAAAAAAATGCTTGCATTTTGATTATAAATCTGTTAATATATCATCTGTTAAATACAAAAAGGAGGTGTGACACATGGCAAAATGCGAATACTGCGGTAAGGATGTGTCATTCGGCATTAAGGTTTCCCACTCACACAGACGTTCCAACAGAACATGGAAGCCCAACGTTAGAAGAGTTAAGGCAGTTGTTAACGGCACTCCCAAGAGAGTTTACGCTTGCACACGTTGCCTTCGCTCCGGTAAGGTTACAAGAGCCGTTTGATTTCAAACGCATGATTAAGAGACTGCTTTCAGGCAGTCTCTTTTTCTTTTGTTATATTTGACAATTAATTAGTGCTTGCATAATATCAAAAACACAACCCCTTGTGATTAATTACATTATTATATAGAATATTACCAAATCGGCGTATTTTTTCAAAAAATCTGTTTCATTTTCTTGTGAAATTGTGTATAATTAAGTTCAATGCCCTTTAAGGACATCGAGAACGGAGTTATATATATGAGTTATTCAATAAATTCATCATTATTCAAATCAATATTCGCTGTTCCGACAGATGTTGTTGATAAACATATCCGCCTTGCAAATGAGCACCAGTTGAAAGTACTTCTCTGGATTCTTTGCAAATCACCTGATAACCCTGACATTCAAAAAATGTGTGATGATATTAACATAGATATATCCGACGCAGCAGATTATCTTCAGTACTGGGTTCTGACGGGTGTTCTTAAAAGCGACGGATCAGTCCCCGTTAAGTCTGCATTTACACCGCCCGAGCCTGAATCTGTTCCTCAAACAAAAAAGGTTGTTTCAGTTTCGAAGAAAAACGAAGAACCTGATCTTCTTCCGTCAAAGCCGTCAAGTATGGAAATTGCGGACAGGCTTGAAGAATCGCCTGAGATTGCCATTCTTTTCAAAGAAGCACAACATAAGCTTGGCAAAACAATCGGCTACGACGGTCAATGCACTCTTCTGCTTCTTCACGACCATTACGGTCTGCCGACGGACGTACTGTTTATGCTTATTGACTACTGTGTTTCAATCGGCAAAACAAATTACAGTTATATTCAATCGGTCGGAAAAGATTGGGGTACGAGAGAAATCGATACTCTTGATAAAGCTGCGGAACAGATTGAAGCACTCAGAAACGTCAATAAAATATGGCGTGAATTCGCAAATCACGCAGGAATAGTCAATCCAAGGCCGACCACATCCCAGGCTTCATTCCTTCGCCGTTGGACCAACGAACTCGGTTTCGGCACAGATATGATTATACTTGCTTACGAAGAAATGGCAAACCATACAGGTAAGCTTAACTTCAATTATATTGACAAAGTGCTCTCTAACTGGCACGCAAAGAAATATAAAAAACCGAAGGATCTCGAATCAGCTGCAACGGAACCGAAAACCGCTAAACCTAAAACACCAAATTCAGCAACCGCTTCATATGACCTTGAGGAATTCAAAAACCGTTCAATTTACGGTGAATTAAAATATGAAAGGAAGAAAAATAAAAATGAGTTACAGCAAGGCAACGCTCACAAAGGCACTGCAGACACTTGAAAGCAGACGCAACAAGGCTCAGCGCATTCAGTTGGCACGTCAGCTTGAAGTAACGGAAAAACTTCCGATTATAGCACAGTATCAGAACCAGCTCTCCGAAACCGGTCTTTCGGTTGTAAAAGCAATCGGTATGGGCAGCGATGCTCAGGAATACATAAAACAGCTTTCAGAGCTTAATCTTGCAATTCAGAAAAAAATCAGACAGCTTTTGACAGAAAACGGATATCCCGAAGATTATCTTGAAATTCCCTATACCTGTAAAAATTGCAGTGACACAGGATATAAGGGCGGTTTTGTTTGCGAATGCAGAAAAGAACTTCTGCGTCAGCTTGCCAAAAAAGAACTTGCTTCTGTTTCCGCAAGCGACAGATGCACTTTTGATAATTTCGACATCGGATATTATCCGCAGCCAACCGACCCCGCTCTCGGTGTATCTCCGCAAAAAAGAATGAACGATATTTTCGAATATTGCAAATGTTACGCCGAAGATTTTGACACCGAATCCGAAAGTCTTTATATGCACGGTGCAACGGGTCTGGGTAAGACACATCTTTCACTTGCGATTGCCAACGTTGTTGCTGAAAACGGATACCGGGTTATTTATGACACCGCACAAAACATTCTTTCATCACTCGAAAAAGAAAAATTCAGCTATTCAGGATCAAATGAGAGAGAAAAAGAAATTCTCGACTGTGATTTGCTTATAATTGACGATTTGGGTTCGGAATTTTCAACGCAGTTCACTGTTGCGACGATATACAACATAATAAACACACGAATCAACCGCTCAAAACCCGTTATCATCAGCACAAATCTGACCGAATCTGAGCTTGAAGCAAAATACACACAGCGAATTACATCAAGAATCATCGGCAACTACGTTTCGCTTCTTTTCCTGGGAAAAGATATCAGACAGATTAAGAATACATATTAAGGAGAAACCAATGGATATCATTCAGCAACTTACCTCGCAGTTCGGCTTGCAGACCTGGCAGGTTGAAAACACCGTTAAACTCATCGATGAGGGCAACACTATCCCCTTTATCGCACGATACAGAAAAGAAGCTCACGGCACTCTTGATGATCAAGTTATCAGAGAGCTTTCCGAAAGACTTGAATATCTCAGAAACCTTGATAAGCGCAGAGAAGAAGTGCGTTCATCAATCGAAAGTCAGGAGAAAATGACGGAAGAGATTGCCGCTGCACTCGATAAAGCCGCAACGCTTGCTGAAATCGAAGATATTTACAGACCCTTCAGACCCAAGAGAAAAACAAGAGCTTCCGTTGCAAGAGAAAAGGGTCTTGAGCCGCTTGCAAACGCTATCTACGAACAGAATGCAGATTCCCCCGCTCCCATTGAAATGGCTGCTGAATTCATCGATGCTGAAAAAGGTGTTGAAACCGCAGAAGATGCGCTCAAGGGCGCAATGGACATCATCGCCGAAAACATCTCCGATGATGCGAACATCCGCCGCAGACTTCGTAACCTTTTCACCGTTCTCGGTGTGGTTACTACAACTGCCGCAGATAAAGATGCAGACAGCGTATATACAATGTATTATGAATACAGCGAGCCAGTTAATAAAATTGCAGGTCACAGAGTTCTTGCGATTGACCGAGGCGAAAAGGAAAAGTTCCTCAAGGTCAGCGTAACTCTTGATGCAGTCAAAGCAGCAAATGTTATCACAAGCGCAACTCTCAATCCCGAAGGCTCACCGACTACCGAAACAGTCCGTGAAGCATGTGAAGATGCATATAACAGACTCATCTACCCTTCAATCGAGCGTGAAATCAGAAATATGCTCACCGAAAACGCAGCCGCAAGCGCTATCAAAGTTTTCGCAATGAACACAAAAGAACTTTTCCTTGCTCCTCCCGTCAAAGGCAAGGTCGTTATCGGTCTTGACCCCGGTTACAGAACAGGCTGCAAGGTTGCCGTAGTCGGCACAACAGGTAAGGTTCTTGACACAGGCGTTATTTACGTTACACATTCCGATGCACAGAGAAACCAGGCAAAAGAGCTTATCAAAAAACTCATCGCAAAGCATAGCGTAAACTGCATTTCAATCGGTAACGGTACAGCTTCAAAAGAAACAGAAATTTTTGCAGCTGAAGTTCTTCGTGAAATCAGTGCAGATGTTTCATATATGGTTGTAAGCGAAGCAGGTGCATCCGTTTACTCGGCCTCAAAGCTTGCTGCTCAGGAATTCCCGCAGTTTGATGTTTCGCTCAGAAGCGCAGTTTCAATCGCAAGACGTCTTCAGGATCCCCTTGCAGAGCTTGTTAAAATTGACCCAAAAGCAATCGGTGTAGGTCAGTATCAGCACGATATGCCTCCCAAAGAGCTCGATGCTGCCCTTGACGGTGTTATCGAAGATGCGGTTAACTCTGTCGGCGTTGACCTCAACACAGCATCCGCACCCCTTCTTTCAAGAGTTTCGGGTATCAATGCAACCGTCGCAAAAAACATCGTTGATTACAGAGATGAAAACGGCGAATTCAAAGAGCGTTCACAGCTCAAAAAAGTTCCGAAACTTGGTGCAAAAGCATTTGAACAATGCGCAGGCTTCCTCAGAGTTCCCGAAAGCAAAAATGTTCTTGATAATACAGGTGTTCATCCCGAAAGCTACGCAGCAGCAAAAGATTTGCTTAAGCTCTTCTCATATTCACTTGACGATATCGGAACTGATAAAATAAAAGATATTGCATCTTCGGTTGAATCACTTGGTGAAGATAAGGTTGCCGAAAAACTCGGAATCGGTGTTCCGACTCTTAAGGATATAGTCAAAGAACTCATTCAGCCCGCAAGAGACCCCAGAGATGAGCTTCCTCCTCCAATGCTCAGAACCGACGTTATGGATATGAGCGACCTTATCCCCGGTATGGAACTCAAAGGTACAGTCAGAAACGTTACCGATTTCGGTGCTTTCATTGACATCGGCGTTCATCAGGACGGACTCGTTCACATCTCGCAGATTACAAATAAATTCATCAAGCATCCCTCAGAAGCTCTTAAGGTAGGTCAGGTTGTTACCGTATGGGTAATAGCCGTTGACGTTGCCAAAAAAAGAATTTCACTCACAATGAAACAGCCCAAACCTCAGGAGAATTAAAATAATGGCAGATAAATTCAGACAGGACTTAACACAGGGAAGCGTCAGCAAGCAGCTTATGAAGTTCGCTGTCCCCTTCCTTCTTTCAAATCTTCTTCAGGCATTCTATTCGGTTGCCGATATGATTATTGTCGGCAGACTTTGCGGTACACACGGAATCACAGGCGTCAACATCGGCAGCCAGATTAACATTCTTGTTACCGGTGCGGCATTCGGTCTTGCCGTCGGCGGAACCGTTCTTATTGCGCAGTACGGCGGTGCAAAAAAATTCGATGAGCAGAGAAAAACAGTCGGTACGCTTTTCACCGCATATATGATACTCAGCGTTATCTGTACTGCGGTTATGCTTCTTCTCGGCACAACGCTTCTTGACCTTCTCAACACGCCCAAGGTTGCATATGTCGAAGCAGAGAATTATTATAATATTTGTATGGCGGGACTTGTATTTATGTTCGCATACAATGTTATCAGTGCAATCCTTAGAGGTATGGGCGACTCAAAAAGACCGCTTTATTTTGTTCTTATCGCCACAATCGTTAATATCATCGGTGATATAATCCTTGTCGGTCCGTTCAAGATGGGTGCAGCCGGTGCTGCATACGCAACAATCGGCGCTCAGGCACTCAGCGTTATTCTTTCACTGATTTATCTTGCAAAAAATCATTTCTTTGCAGGATATAAAAAGAGTGATTTCAAAATTGATAAAGAGAAAATGAAAATGCTTTTAAAGCTCGGTCTGCCTTCATCGGTTCAGCAGGTTGTTGTTTCATTTTCATTTCTGACGCTCACCGCTCTTGTCAACTCACTCCCCAATGCAGACATTGCTTCTGCTTGCCAGGGCATCGGCGGTAAGGTAAACTCATTCGCCATTCTTCCTGCTCTCGCAATGAGCAGTGCCGTTTCTTCAATGGCAGGGCAAAACATCGGAGCGGGTGAAACCGAAAGAGCAAAAAAGACAATGATGACGGGTATGGGCATTGCTTTTGCAATTTCGGCTGTTGTTTTTGCAATCGTTGAATTATTCCCGCAACCTATCATCTCACTTTTTGACACAAACCCCGAAGTTATCGAAACAGGCACCGAATACATCAGATTTATTGCACTCGACTATCTGTTCGTACCGTTTGTTTTCTGTATGAACGGTCTTGCAATCGGAGCGGGATATACAAACTTTGCTCTTTTCAATGCTTGCTTCAGCTCGATTCTCGTAAGAGTTCCGTTTGCATATCTTGTTGTTGAATTCACAAATCTCGGATTCAACGGAATCGGTCTTGCGACGGGTCTTGCATCGTTCGCATCAATCATTGTGGGCATAATATTTGTTGCCTGCGGCAAGTGGAAAAACCCGAAAATAAAGATATAATTTTTGTTGACAAACACTATATGTTGTGTTAGAATTTTTTATGTAATTTAAAGATTTTTTGAGACTGACGGAATAAAGCAGAGCACTGCAAAGGAACAAAAAATCTGATTCAAGCCGACCGTCTGGGCAGTCTTATCCACCTGATATGACTGCCCTTATTTTTTTGAAAGGATGAAAGAACAATGGGAATTTACGAAATCAGCAACATCGGCGAACTTATCAAGGATAACACATATGTCGGCAGAGGCATCGTTATCGGCAAGAGTGCAGACGGCAAAAAAGCCGTTACCGCTTACTTCATCATGGGCAGAAGCGAAAACAGCAGAAACAGAGTATTTATCGAGCAGGGCGACGAAATTATCATTCACCCCTTCGATGCTTCAAAGGTTGAAGACCCCTCACTTATCATCTATGCTCCCGTGAGACAGATTAACAATAATCTTATCGTTACAAACGGCGACCAGACCGACACCGTTTACGATTTTATCAAAGACGGTAAAACTTTTGAACAGGCACTCGAAACAAGAGAATTCGAACCGGATAAGCCGAACTTCACACCCAGAATCAGCGGTATGATGACCTTTGACGGTGCAGATTTCACCTATAAGATGAGCATTCTCAAGAGCGCTGACGAAAACGGAAGCGCTTGCAACAGATACACATTCTCATACGCTCCCCTTGCAGGTCTCGGCCATTTCATCCACACATATAACCCCGACGGCAACCCCATCCCCACTTTCACAGGTGAGCCCGAAAGAGTTGCAATCCCCGATGATATCGATGAATTCACAAACACCCTTTGGGCAAATCTTAACGAACAGAACAAGATTTCTCTTTATGTGCGTTATATTGACCTCGAAAGCGGCAAATATGACAGCAGAATGATTAACAAGAATAAATAAGGAGCAATAAAAATGAAAGAATTTGAACTTAAATACGGTTGTAACCCCAACCAGAAACCTGCTAAAATTTATATGGCAGATAATTCCGAGCTTCCCATCGAAATTCTCAGCGGAAGACCCGGCTACATTAATTTCCTTGACGCATTCAACAGCTGGCAGCTTGTAAAAGAACTTAAAGAAGCTCTCGGCATGCCCGCCGCAACATCATTCAAGCACGTCAGCCCCACTTCGGCAGCGGTCGGCATCAAAATGAGCGACACTCTCAAGAAAGCTTGCTTCGTTGATGACATCGAAGGCCTTGACGAATCACCTCTCGCAACTGCTTATGCTCGCGCAAGAGGCACAGACAGAATGAGTTCATTCGGCGACTGGATTGCCCTTTCTGATGTTTGTGACGTTACAACGGCAAAAATTATCGCGCGAGAAGTATCTGACGGTGTTATCGCGCCCGGTTACGAGCCCGAAGCGTTAGAAATTTTAAAAGGCAAGAAAAAAGGTGGCTACAACGTAATCAAAATTGATGAAAACTACGTTCCCGAAGAAATCGAAACCAAGCAGGTATTCGGTATCACCTTTGAGCAAGGCAGAAACAACTTCGTAATCAATAAAGAATTATTATCTAACGT
>JAZNHM010000083.1:0-1887 GCA_045576955.1 Acutalibacteraceae bacterium
TCACTCATACTGCCGTGAACAACCTTGATGTCGAAAAGGCAGGGGACAGTCTGCTTCTTTGAGTCCTTGATAGCATCGCGGAGCTCTGCAACGCTTGTTACGGTATATGCCTTACATCCGTAACCCTCTGCAATTTTAGCAAAATCGATGGGAACAATAGGACCGTCAAGCATACCTGTGAGCGGATTTCTTGCAAGGAACTGGGTGCCGAATGTATCTGTACCCTGATTGTTCTGAAGATTTTCGATGCAACCCCAACCTGAGTTGTCAAAGAGCATAACGTTAATCTTTGCGCCTTCCATTACAGCTGTGTAAAGCTCGCTGTGAAGCATAAGGAAGCTGCCGTCACCAACCATTGTGTATACTTCTCTGTCAGGCTCTGCAAGCTTAACACCGAGTGCACCGCAGATTTCATAACCCATGCAAGAAAAACCGTATTCCATATGGTATGTTTTGGGTACGGATGAACGCCAAAGTCTCTGCATACAGCCGGGGAGACTGCCCGATGAACCTATCGCAATTGCGTTTTTATCGATTAGCTTGTTGATTTCACCGAGTGCTCTTGTCTGTGAAAGTCCTTCCTTGAGATACATACTGTACATACGGTCAACTTCCGCATTGTATTCTTCTTTAATCTGTGCGAGCTCTTCGCCCCAGTTAGAAAAATATTCTCTTGCGGAAAGTGCGCCCATAATATCGAGCATTGCGGTTTTAGCGTCTGCAATAACGCTTGTGGCATCCATTTTGAATGCGTCGAATGAGCAGACGTTTATTGAAAGCATTTTGACATCGGGATTCTGGAATCCCCATTTTGATGCGGTTGTGAAGTCTGTAAGACGTGTGCCAACTGCGATGATGAGGTCAGCCTGCTTTGCAATTGCATTGGCTGCGGGGCCGCCTGTTACGCCGACACCGCCCATATTAAGCGGTAAATCCCAACGGATGTTGCCTTTGCCCGCCTGGGATACGCCGATGGGAATGTTGAATTTTTCAGCAAAGAACTGTGCTGTTTCCCATGCTTCAGAATATGTAACACCGCCGCCGACAATAAGCATAGGCTTTTCGCTACGCATAATTGCCTTAACAGCTGCTTCGATTTCGCGCTGAGTGGGAGTACGTCTGTCGAGATACCATACTCTTTTCTTAAGAAAATAATCGGGATAATCAAAAGCTTCGCCTTCAACATCCTGAGGCATTGCAAGGCATACCGCACCCGTTTCTGCAGGGTCAGTAAGAACTCGCATTGCATTAAGGCAAGCTGTCATAAGCTGCTCGGGTCTTGAAATTCTGTCCCAATATCTGCAAACAGCTTTGAATGCATCGTTGGCAGTAACGGTATAGTCTGTCGGCTGTTCAATCTGCTGAAGAACGGGATCGGGCTGACGGCAAGCAAAGGTGTCGCCGGGAAGCAAAAGCAGGGGAATGCGGTTTGCTGTTGCAGTGCCTGCGGCTGTTACCATATTAAGTGCACCGGGGCCGATTGACGATGTGCACGCAATAATCTGACGGCGGTTTTTCTGCTTTGCAAAAGCCATTGCGGCGTGCGCCATACCCTGTTCGTTGTGACCCTGATAAAACTTGAGTGAGTGACCGCCTTGCTCAAGAGCCTGACCGATACCGACAACACATCCGTGACCGAAAATGCCGAAAATGCCGTCGACAAATTTTGTTTCTACTCCGTCAAAGCTGATATACTGGTTATCGAGAAATTTAACGAGAGCTTGTGACATTGTAAGCTTCATAATATATCTCCTTCTCCAATTAATTACTTTAAAAATATGTTAAATCAAATATAAAGGGTAAAAATCTTTATAATGACATAACAATTCAATTTAAATTATTATATACCATATATTGTGACATTTCAAGCGGAATTCTCCAAAACAA
>JAZNHM010000084.1:0-5166 GCA_045576955.1 Acutalibacteraceae bacterium
GCTTCTTCACATAATGCTTGATAATGACTTTTCAAGAAAAGACTGTGTTGTTGCAGTCGGCGGCGGAGTTGTGGGCGACCTTTCGGGATTTGTTGCATCGGCATATATGAGAGGCGTTGATTTTTATAATATCCCCACAACACTTCTTTCACAGATTGATTCGTCTATCGGCGGAAAAACCGCAATAAATTTAGGCGGTATAAAGAATATTGTCGGAGCATTTTATCAGCCGAAGAAAGTTCTTATCGACCCCGAACTTTTAAAAACTCTTCCCGACAGACAGATTTCAAACGGACTTGCCGAAGCAATTAAAGTGGCACTTACATCCGATAAGGAACTTTTCGAAATATTTGAAAACAAGGATATAGAAGAAAACATCGACGAAATTATTATCCGTTCACTCAATATTAAAAAATCTGTTGTGGAGCAGGATGAAAAAGAATCGGGTATCAGAAAAATCCTCAATTTCGGTCACACAATCGGTCACGGTATCGAAAGCAGTGGAAATATGAAAGAGCTTTATCACGGAGAGTGCGTAGCTCTCGGACTTATTCCGATGTGTAGTGAAATAATAAGACCGAGAGTTATTGAAGTTCTAAAAAAATGCAACCTTTATAATCTTATAGATTTTGATTGGAACAAAATCACCGAGGTTATGTTTCATGATAAAAAAACAGACGGAGATACGGTTTCGGTAACGATAGTCAATGAAATCGGAAAATACGAAATCATAGCAATGAAATGCAGTCAGGTTATAGAAATGGCTGAAGATTGTCTGAGAGGATGATTCTTATGAAAAACACATTCGGAAACAGTGTTGCAATCACTTTGATTGGTGAAAGCCACGGTGAATATATAGGTGCTGTTCTTGACGGTGTGGCGCCGGGAATAAAAATTAACAGAGAATATATTGAACATATGCTCACTCTCAGACGACCTGACGGAAAGATTTCTACGCCGAGAAAAGAAAAAGATGAATTCAAAATTGTCAGCGGTGTAATAAACGGTAAGACAACAGGAACTCCCGTAACAATTCTTATTCCTAATGAAAATGTCAAAAGCACTGATTATGCTGAACTTAAAGCCGTTGCCCGACCTTCTCACGCCGATTATACGGCACAGTGCAAATATCACGGATTTCAGGATTCAAGAGGCGGCGGACATTTCAGCGGAAGAATAACGGCTGCTCTTGTTGCCGCAGGAGCGATATGTAAATCCGCATTGGAGCAAAAAGGTATCCATATCGGCACTCACGTTAAAAGATGCGGCGGAATTTCCGACAGAGATTTCGGTGAATATTTTTCCGATATTTACGCATTAAACAAAAAGACCTTTGCGGTGCTTGATGAATCTTGCGAGGAAACAATGAAAAACAGAATTCTTGAAGTTGCATCAGATGGCGATAGTACCGGCGGTATTCTTGAAACGGCGGTAATCGGTATTCCCGACGGTGTGGGTGAACCTTGGTTTGATTCTGTCGAAAGCCTTATTTCTCATATGATGTTTTCAATTCCTGCCGTAAAGGGAATTGAATTCGGTGCAGGTTTCGGCTTTGCTGATATGAAAGGTAGCAAAGCAAATGACCCGTTGAAGATTGAAAACGGAAAAATCGTTACAACAACAAATAATAACAGTGGTATAAACGGCGGTATCACAAACGGAATGCCGATAGTATTCCGAACAGTAATAAAGCCTACTCCCACAATCTTCAAGCCGCAGAATACGGTTGATTTTAAGAATATGACAGAAACCGTTATCAAACCGAAAGGCAGGCACGACCCCGCAATTGTTCACAGAGCAAGAGTTGTTCAGGATGCGGCAACGGCAATAGTTATTTGTGATATTCTCGCAATGAGATTCGGAACTGATTGGATGAATGTGTTATGAAAAAAATACGGTATATAGGAAAAAGCTGACACAAAGTAACACAGACGGAATTGTTATAAATCCCGGTGCACACACTTACACAAGCGTTGCTATACTTGATGTGGTGAAATCGGTTAATAATCCAACCGTTGGAGTCCATATTTCAAAGGTCGAAGAAAGAGAAGATTTCAGACAGATAAGTTTTGTTCGTCTTGCCTGCGTGAAAACAATAACAGGTCACGGCACGGACGGCTATCTTGAAACTATTGATTATCTGACAGAAGGTAAATAATATGAAAGCGATTTTTAAACCTTGCAAACTGAAAGGAACAATAAATGCTCCGCCGTCAAAGAGTATGGCACACAGATACCTTATCGGCGCAGCATTGTCAAAAGAAAAATGTATTATATCTGGTGTTGATTACAGCGAAGATATTCTTGCAACAATTGATTGCTTGAAAGCTTTGGGTGCAGAAATAAAGATTGAAAAGGATACGGTGACCGTAAATCCCGAAAACTTTATGAAATCAACTTCAAACGTTATGAACTGCAGAGAAAGCGGAAGCACATTAAGATTTTTTATTCCTCTTGCATTGTGTACGGGTAAAGAAATCACTCTGCAGGGCAGTAAAAGACTTTTTGAAAGACCACTTGATGTTTATGAAAAATTATGTGTTGAGAATAACTTTGAATTTTTGAAGAGCGAAAATTCGGTGACTGTCTGTGGCAACCTCAAAAACGGAGAATATGAAATCTGCGGTGATATAAGCAGTCAGTTTATAACAGGACTTATTTTCGCTCTTGTGTATCTCGGAGAAGAATCGAAAATCTGCATCATACCGCCGTTTGAAAGCAGGTCATATATAAATCTCACTCTGTCTGCCTTGAAATCATTCGGAGCAGATGTTGAGTTTGAAGATGAATACACCATTGTAATCAAAAAGGCAAAACTTCGTTCATTTTCAGGCACCGTTGAGGGCGATTATTCAAATGCCGCTTTTCTTGATGCATTCAATTATGTTGGTTCGGATGTTGAAATCAATAATCTTAAAACTGACAGCCTTCAAGGTGACAAGTTATACAAAAAGTATTTTAACAAAATTTCAAACGGCACACCGACTCTGGATATTTCAGATTGCCCCGATCTCGGACCTGTGCTCATCGCTCTTGCATCACTTAAGAACGGTGCAATTCTAACGGGCACAGACCGCTTAAAGATAAAAGAGAGTGACAGAGGACAAGTGATGCACGAAGAACTTGTGAAACTTGGTGACGGACTTATTTTCGGTGAAAACAAAATAACAATTCCAAAACTAAATTTTCAAGGAAACGCAGAACTTAACGGTCACAATGACCATCGTATTGTTATGGCTCTGTCATTGATACTTTCAAAGTATGGAGGAACAATCGACGGTGCGGAAGCTGTAAGAAAAAGTTATCCTTCATTCTTTGAGGATTTAATTAATCTCGGAGCAGAGGTGAAATTGGAATGATAGTAAATGTAAGCAAAAAAATACTCATAGTCGGACTTGGTCTTTTGGGCGGCAGTTATGCGAGAATTCTTAAAAAATTCGGCTTTCACATAAGTGCAATAACAAAAGAGCAAAGTTCAATAGACTATGCGCTCAGAGAAGGCTTGATTGATGAAGGCTCAACAGAGCTTGACGAAAGGATAATCGGTGAAGCGGATATAGTAATCTTTGCTTTATATCCCCATATCTTTGTAGAGTGGATTGAGCAGAATCAGAAGCTTTTGAAAAGCGGTGCACTTATTACCGACGTAACGGGTGTAAAATGCAGTATAGTTTATAAGGTTCAGGAAATGCTCCGATCCGACGTTGAATTTATAGCGGCTCATCCGATGGCGGGACGAGAGGTTTCGGGCGTTGAAAACAGCACCGATAAACTGTTTGCCGGAGCGAACTATATTGTTACTCCTACCGAAAAAAACACACCTGATGCAATCAACACTTGTATGGAGCTCGGGAGATTACTCGGATTTTCAAACGTAACAACGCTTTCACCCGAAGAGCACGATGAAATGATAGGTTTTCTTTCACAGCTTACTCACTGTATCGCCATAACTCTTATGACATGTAACGATAAAGAGAATATGGAAAAGTTTACGGGCGACTCATTCCGTGACCTTACCCGTATTGCAAGGATAAATGATTTGATGTGGAGCGAGCTTTTCATAGAAAACAAAACAGCACTTCTTGAACAGATGAATCTTTTTATAAACAAATTTAATGAGCTTAAATCAATGCTTGAAACCGAAGATGTTGAATCAATGAGAAAAATGATGCGTCATTCAACCGAGCGTAGAGCGTTGTTTGATAAAAAATAGTTATTGGAGGCAACAAAAAATGAATATGAATTTCAAAAGAAAATTACCCATTCCTATGGAGATAAAAGAACAGTATCCCATCACATATGAGCTTGAGCAGATGAAAGGAAAACGTGATCAGGAAATTAAAGCGATTTTTGAAGGCAGAGATAACAGATTCATTCTTATTATCGGTCCATGTTCAGCCGACAACGATGAGAGCGTAATTGATTACATATCCCGACTCAGAGTAGTTCAGGACAAGGTTTCTGATAAAATCCTCATCATCCCAAGAATTTACACCAATAAACCCCGTACAACAGGCGACGGATACAAGGGAATGCTTCATCAGCCCGATCCGCATAAGGGAGAAGATATGTTAAAGGGTGTTGTTGCAATCAGAAATCTGCATATCAGAGCAATGCACGAAACAGGATTTACCTGTGCCGATGAAATGCTTTATCCTGAAAATTACAGATACCTTTCCGACGTTCTTTCGTATGTTGCAATCGGTGCAAGATCTGTTGAGAATCAGCAGCACCGTCTGACAGCAAGCGGTTTTGATATTCCCGTAGGCATGAAGAATCCCACCGCAGGCGATATTTCTGTTATGATGAATTCAATAACAGCGGCTCAGCATTCTCACACATTTATTTACAGAGGTTGGGAAGTTGAAAGTCAGGGTAATCCGCTCGCTCACGCAATTTTAAGAGGATATGTCAACAAGCACGGTCAGTCAATGCCTAATTACCACTACGAAGATCTGATTCACCTTGCAGAAATTTATAATAAGTCGGATCGTAGCCATGTCGTTCTGTGAGCCAAGGAGTTGTGGAAGTGCCTTGTCTTCCTAAGACCGCTTGGCCTCCGACTTGCTCGCTCACGCAATTTTAAGAGGATATGTCAACAAGCACGGTCAGTCAATGCCTAATTACCACTACGAAGATCTGATTCACCTTGCAGAAATTTATAAT
>JAZNHM010000085.1:0-34902 GCA_045576955.1 Acutalibacteraceae bacterium
GTAATATTCTCTGATTCTGTACCACTTGCCGCCGTTTTCGCCCCACAAGCCGAATGATGATGGATTCACCGTTCCGTAATCGCAGGAAATATAATATTTCTCAAAGCCTGAGGGAGGGTGAACCACATGCTTCTCCTGCGAAAACATCGGGTAAACGCAGCCCTGCGCCGCTACCCATCTGCCGAGAACAAAGCGCTCATAGAAAGCGCCCGAATAAAGCTTCTCGTATCTGCGGATAATAACAGGGGTCAGCGAAGGGTTATCCTTCATCGTGAAATGCAGATAACAGCAATTTTTCTCTTCCTTCTTTTTTATCCATTCTTCATGGAACCAATGCATCGGGTGCTCGGGGTTACAGTTGAA
The DNA here is from genome assembly GCA_045576955.1 of Acutalibacteraceae bacterium. GTDB lineage: Bacteria > Bacillota > Clostridia > Oscillospirales > Acutalibacteraceae > CAG-177. The sequence goes on from JAZNHM010000085.1 coordinate 364, forward strand.
CCACAGCTTTGAACCTTCAACCGAGCATCTTGCAAGCGCCTGCTCAACAAAAGAACGTGGCATCAGCGTAACTTCGTCAAGAAGAACACCCGCAAGGGTCATACCCTGAATGAGAGCGGCAGAGCCTTCATCCTTGCCGCCGAAAAGATAGAAACGGTTTGTTGCTCCGCCATAGGAAATCTCGATGAGGTTTTTCGAATATTTTTCGTCACACTCAAAGCCCAATTCGCGCAAGACGGGCAGAATGACCGTGACAACGTTGCGGCGGAGGGAAGAAATTGTTTTTCCGCAAAGAGCAAAAGAACAATCTGAAAAAGCAGAGAAAGCCCATGTTACAAATGAAACCGACATACAAAGGGTTTTACCCGAACGGACTGCACCATCGCAAATAATCGCATCGTAACTGCTGAGCGGACTTTGCGGCATCCACCAACACAGTGCCTTCATCTGTTTTTTGGAAAACGGCGCAAATCCCTTTTTCTTTGCAGATTTATTCACCGTCATCATCCTCTGATATCAGTTTTGCGCCTTCGGAAAGAGCCTGAACAAAACTGCTCTGCGGATTTTCTTCGCACGAGCCAAGCTTTTCAAGTCTTTCGAGAGCCTTGAGTCTGTCGAAGAACTTAATCTCCAGACCCCCGCCCTTCGGACGTTTTATCTCGGCAACATTGAAAAAATCAAGCTTTTCGATTTCGTTCGCAGTCATCTCTTCACCGCAAAGCATCAGTCTCAGCGCATCGGTAACAGATCCGAACGCAAGCCGATAAAGTCCTCTTTCGGCAGCATATGCGCTCTTTCTTTCCTTTTCGATTTTTGAAATCTCCGCTTTGATTTCGCTCCTTGCAAGAAGCTTTGCTGCACTTCGCTGAGGGGTCAGAGAGAATCCCGCCCTTGCGGCGCAGCCTCTTGCATCGCCGCCCTGCGCATAATATGAGCAGAACAGCTTCTCTTTCTCTGTCAATTTCTTTGACAACAAACCACTTCCTTTCCGAGAGGAATTCAACAAGCCCTCTCACCCTAAGGGCAAACACCGTGTTTTTTTAACCCAAAAAGGTATCCCCCCTCAAAGAATTCAGATTAATTTTCGCTCGGAATTCTCTCGTTTTCGTCTGTTTTCACCTCTGTATCGCCGTTTTTCTCGGTTTTTAACAAATATTTTTGAATTGCGGATTTTTTTGCAAATTTGCTTGACTTGATGCATCTTTAGGTGTAACATATACGTACAGAAAAAATTTTTCAAAAAGAGTGGTGAAAATCTTGGGCAGTTCCGATATACCCAACCCCCGAAGTAGAAGTTCAAAAAAATCATGCCGCATTGACGGAGCTGTGCCGAGAGTGATTTGACTCAATCAAATCGCTTATATTGACTTTTGGCATCCCCTTTGCGGTAAATCGCAGAAGGAGATGCTTTTTTATGGAAATAAACGAAATCTATGAAGAACTCATCAAACAAATCGAGGAGCACATTTCAAAAGGTGAAATTTCATTTCTCCGCGAAATTCTCACAGAACTCAACGTTGTTGATGCGGCGCAAATTATGGAAGACCTTGCCGATAAAAACAGACTTACCGTTTTCCGCGTTCTTCCCAAAGATATTTCGGCAGAGGTTTTTTCTTATCTTGAACCTGATACCCAGGCTGATATCGTGCGTATGATAACCGATGCTGAACTTGAAAGACTGCTTGACGAAATGTTCCTTGACGATACGGTTGACTTCCTTGAAGAAGTGCCTGCATCTGTTGTAACAAGAGTGCTTTCACATTCAGACCCTGAAACAAGAAAACTCATCAACCGTTTTCTCAAATATCCCGAAGACTGTGCAGGCAGCCTGATGACCATCGAAATGGTTCACCTTCAGACAAGTCTCACCGCCGCACAGGCTATCGAAAAAATAAGAAAAACAGGCGTAGACAAAGAAACTGTCTACACCTGCTACTGCATTGACCGTGAGCATCATCTTCTCGGAAGCGTTCCTCTTCTTTCGCTCCTTCTCTGTGACGAAAACACACTTGTCGGTGATGTTATGGAAGATGATGCCCAGCTTATTTCGGTTAACACACTCGATGACCGCGAATACGTTGTCGAAGTTGTTAAGAAATACGACCTTCTGAGCGTGCCCGTTGTTGACAACGAAAACCGCCTTGTCGGTATCATCACGGTTGACGATATCGTTGACGTTATCGAAGAAGAGGTCACAGAGGACTTCGAAAAGATGGCTTTGCTTGCTCCGTCGGATGATGAATACCTCAAAACCGGCGTGTTCAAGCTTGCACGCAACAGAATTCTTTGGCTTCTTATTCTGATGATTTCGGGCACATTCACAGGAAAAATCATCGAGGGCTACGAAACACTTCTCGCAGGCTTTGTTGCGCTGACAGCTTCTATGCCTATGCTTATGGGCACGGGCGGTAACGCAGGCAGTCAGGTTTCAACCCTTATTATCCGAGGTCTTGCTGTCGGCGAAATCGAAATCAAGGACTATCTTAAAATTGTATTCAAAGAACTCCGCGTTGCGTCGGTCTGCGGACTTGTGCTTGCGGCTGCCAATATTCTCAGAATGTATCTTTTCTCCGAAGGTACGCTTGAAGTGTTCCTTGTCGTATCCCTTGCGATGTTCTGCGCAATCGTTGTTGCAAAACTTATCGGATGTTCACTTCCGATTTTTGCAAAGATTGTCAAACTTGACCCTGCACTTATGGCAGGCCCGATGATTGCAACCCTCGTTGACATCGTTACTCTCGTTATTTATTTCGGACTTGCAAAAGCATTTTTAATATAAACTAAAGAACACCCGAGGTTTTTGATTTGAAGATTTATAACAATGCTGCCGAGATTATCGGCAACACACCGATTATCCGTTTTTCGTCCTACGCAAAAATCGCAGGGGTTTCAGCTGAAATTCTTGCAAAAGCTGAATATCTCAATCCCGCAGGAAGTGCAAAAGACAGAGTGGGATATGAGATGCTCCGTTCTGCAATGGAAAGCGGCAGAATAACAAAGGATTCCGTTATAATCGAACCCACCAGCGGCAACACCGGCATAGGAATAGCTTCGGTTGCGGCGCAGATGGGTCTTAAAGTTATAATCACTATGCCCGAAACAATGAGCATCGAGCGCAGAAAACTGCTCTCCGCCTACGGCGCAAAGCTTGTGCTCACCGACGGCGCAAAAGGCATGACGGGCGCAATCGCTAAGGCAAATGAACTTGCAAAAGAAATCGAAGGAAGTTTCATTCCCGCACAGTTTGACAATCCGTCAAACCCCGATGCACACTATAAAACAACCGGTCCCGAAATATGGAACGACACCGACGGCAGTGTTGATATTTTCGTTGCCGGAGTCGGCACCGGCGGTACAATCACCGGAGTCGGCAGATATCTCAAAGAAAAAAATCCCGACATAAAGATAATAGCTGTTGAGCCTGCAGATTCTCCCTTTCTATCAAAAGGAAAAGCGGGTGCACACAGCTTGCAGGGCATCGGCGCAGGATTTGCCCCGTCGATACTCGACACAAAAATTTACGATGAAATAATCACCGTCAACACCGAAGAAGCCTATGAAGCTGCAAGGCTTACAGTTAAAACCGAAGGTATTCTTATCGGAATTTCTTCAGGCGCAGCACTTTACGCCGCTACACTTGTTGCTTTGCGTCCCGAGAACAAAGGCAAAAAAATCGTAGTACTTCTCCCAGACGGAGGAGAAAGATACCTTTCAACACTCATGTTTGAGGAAAAATAATTATGTCACACACTTCCAACATCAAAACAAATCCCGATGCTTGTCCGCTTGCAAAAAAATGCGGCGGATGCCAGCTTCAGAATATGACCTATGAACGTCAGCTTAAGTGGAAGCAAGCGAGATGCGAAATTCTTCTGAAGAAATTCGGCAAGGTTGAAAAGATAATCGGAATGGATAAACCCTATCATTATCGCAACAAAGTTCAGGCTGCTTTCGGCAGAACCAAAAGCGGAAAAATTATTTCAGGCGTTTATCAATCGGGCAGTCACAGAATCGTTTCCGTTGACAGCTGTATGACAGAAGACGTTATCGCCGATAGAATTATTGTGGACATCCGCGAAATGCTCCCGAAGTTCAAAATCTGGACTTATGACGAAGATAAGGGTACGGGATTTTTACGTCACGTGCTTGTTAAAAGAGGTTTTTCAAGCGGCGAGGTTATGGTTGTGCTCGTCGGTGCAAGCGGATATTTCCCAATGAAAAAGAAATTTACCGCATCACTTCTCGAAAAGCATCCCGAAATAACAACAATAGTGCTCAACATCAATCCAAAGGACACAAATCTTGTGCTCGGAGAAAAAGAAGAAATTCTTTTTGGCAACGGATATATCGAAGACACTCTCTGCGGGTGTGTTTTCAGAATTTCTCCAAAATCATTCTATCAGATCAATCCCGTGCAAACCGAAAAGCTTTACGGCAAAGCAATGGAGCTTGCAGAGCTTGATAAAAACACAAGCGTTCTCGATGCTTATTGCGGAATCGGAACAATCGGACTTGTTGCCGCAAAAACAGCGGGTAAGGTTATAGGCGTTGAACTTAACCGTGATGCGGTTAAGGATGCAATTTCAAATTGCAAGCGTAACAACATGGAAAACGCTCGCTTTTACTGCGCTGATGCAGGCGATTTTATGCAGGAACTTGCTGAAGACGGCGAAAAATTTGATGTTGTATTTATGGATCCTCCTCGCTCGGGAAGCAGCAAAAAATTCATTGATTCTCTCGTTACATCTGCCCCAAAAAGGGTTGTTTATATTTCCTGCAATCCCGAAACGCTTGCACGCGACCTCAATATGCTGACTCACAAGGGCTACAAAGTAAAAAAAATCTGCCCTGTTGATATGTTTCCACACACAAATCATATAGAATGTGTCGTTTTGCTGACACTTAAATAAACAAAAGGTGAAAATTTAATATGATGTATGCATTTCTCACGTTTGCAGCCCTGCTTTTTGCAATGCAGTTTTTGTTCAATCAGCAGTTCCGCAAAATCAATGGCGACGGCGACGATTCAACCGTTATTTTTGCCGGATACACTCACGGAATCAGTTTTCTTATAATGCTTGTTCTCAGCGGATTCAAGTTGGAATTTACCTGGTTTTCCGTGTTGATTGCCGCGATTTATGCTGTTGTCGTCCTTGGTTACAACTACGCGAGTCTTAAATCGTTTGCAACGGCAAATCTCTCCGTCTTTTCAATTTACGCAATGCTCGGTGGCATGCTTCTTCCACTTGCTTACGGTGTTATTTTCTGCGACGAAAAGTTGAGTATTTTCAAGATTTTCTGTATTGTGCTCATCGGAATCGCAACTGCTCTCAGCTTTGAAAAAAGTACCACAAAAGGAAATAATCTTAAATATTACCTCGGTGTTTTCGTGCTAAACGGTATGGTCGGTGTCCTTTCAAAGATACATCAGTCAGACCCTACTCTTGCCGTTGACAGCAAAAGCTTTATGGCAACAGTCAACATATTTGTTTTTGTAATCTGCCTCGCGTATCAGCTTATCAAAAACAAAAAAATCGCAAAACTTTCGCTCAAGGCACTCGGCAGCATCGGCGGTCACGCTTTCTGTAACGGAATCGGAAATCTGCTTTGCCTTATCGCTCTCGTCTCACTCCCCGCTTCGGTTCAATTCCCTATAACAACAGGCGGTGTTATGGTTTTTTCAACCGTAATCAGCCTTATAAGGAAAGAAAAACCCTCTCCCAAAATTCTTGTTTCAACCGCTATTGCATTTATTTCAACAATTCTTATGATGTTTTAAACAACAAAAACGGAAACTCTTCTATTCTGAAAAGTTTCCGTTTTTGTTATGCAAAATAACAGCCGGATGCCCATGGGGGCATCCGGCATATTTTATGTGATATTAACCTGTCGGACTGATGCTTAACCGAGAAGGCTCTTAATGAGTTCGGGAATCATCTGGAAGAAAGCAATAAATCCGTCGGGAGTAAAGATATACTTGGGAATCGGGAATGCATCAAGACGGATTGAGAATGCGGACCAATCAATGCTGATTGTGTAGAAGAGAACGATGTTTTCTTCAGGATTTGTGTTGATAACTGTGTCACCATACTTATCAACGATAACGCCCTTGTTCCAATAGTGGAATGAGAAGTCCTTACCAACTGCAAAGTAGATGTCACCATCTGTATCGTGGAATCGGAACATCATATCCTTATGTGCCTTCCATACGGGCTGGAATATAATGGTTGTCTGTGCGATTGTTGAGCCTTCGTCATTTACTCCTGCTTTCCACTCTGCTGTGTAGGGGTCTTCATTTGCAGCGATGTGGTAAATATTCCAACCGATAATCTCTGAAGGTGTTTCAGGTGAGTTGTTGGAATTTACAGAACGCATTACTATTGTTTCGAATGAGCGGTTGAGGTACGGAGCCTCTTCCTTAACTTCTGTAATATCTGCACCGAAGAGAAGGAGTTCCTTACCTTCAACTTTGAAGAGCTTCATTGTTTCTTCAAGGTTCTTTTCAGGAAGGTAGTTATAGTCAACATAAACGCTGACACTTGCTGACTTATAGTTTGCATAGTATGAAACGTCCTTAGCAGGCATCTTTGTTAATGATGTGTCAGGTGCGTTTGTTTCCTTGTTATACCAGATGTTGCTGAACACCTTGCCTTCAGGAGCCTTTTCGTTAATAGCAGCTGCGATTTCTTCAGTTACATTTCTGTAAGTAGCGATATCGCTGCCAACCTTAACGTTATATGTTGCAAAGAGTTCTTCTTCTCCGGCTGCATTTGTGATGTAGAATGTGAGAACAAAATCTTCTGCTTCCCACATTGCATTAATATTAATTACACCGTTAGCAAAGTTCCTCTTGATAACATCAGCTGTAAGCTTAGCGGGGAATTCAATAGCTTCCGCATTTGAATCGGTTCCGAATGACCAACCTGCAAACTTATAACCTTCAAGAAGTTCATAACCACCGTCTGCCTGGTCTTCGTTATCAAGGCCGATTTCGGGAAGAACAGTTGCTTCACCGTTGAGAGTGAATTCAGCACCGTCAATTGCAATTTCATCGCCGAGCGATACTGTACTTGTCATTATAAGAATATCTGCTGTTGCGCTGTTTCTGAGATTGAATGCAACGGTATATTCAACAAGTTCAAATACAGCAATAAGAGTTGCTGTTCTTGTGTTAGCAGCAACAACATATGCACCGTTTTCGTTAAACTCAACCTTTTCGCCTGTTGCTGCGTCCTTCCAGTATGCAAGAGCATAACCGGTGGGAATTTCAATACTCTTGTTGAACTTCGATGCTGCTGAGTAGGGATCTGCTGCGCCTGCATAAGCTGCTGTTGCAACCTTATCGGTTGCTGCAACTGTTGCGTTTGCATCGTCAAATGTGTTTGTTTCTGCATCATAAGCAGGAATCATCCAGGTTACTTCGCAAGCAAGCGTTGTTGCGATGTAGTAAGTCTGATGGCCGCTGTATGTGAGAGCTGTTGCCTGATAAACGCCGGGAGCAAGCTGAAGAATACCATTCACTTTGCTGTCAGCATTTTCGTCGGGATTGGATGTATAAACACCCTGAAGAGTAATATTTGCATCTGTACAAGCAGCTGCAATTGCGCTCTTAACGTTAGCTTCAGAAACTGTTGCGGTTTCAGCTTCGTTCTTATCAATAAACTTGCTGATTTCAACCCATTCGCTGTTTGCATAGTCTCTGACCATAAATGTTGCTATGTTTGCATAGTCTGACCATGCTGCATAAACATCAAGGTCGCCGTTGATAACAAACGAATAGTTGTTAGCTGCGCTGATAAATTCGTCGTTAGCAGAATTGTACCAGCCTGCAAACTTCTTATCAGAAATTGCGTTTGTAATAGCACCGTACTGAACAGCATCGCCATATTTAACGTTTTCTTTAGTAAAGATGGGTTCTGCTGCATCCTTATTAAGATAGAAATTAACTGTGTAAAGTTCCGGATTCCATGTAACCTTTGATGAAAGAGTAACAGCTGTATCAAGTTCACCGTTAACTGTGTTAAGAGTGATAACTGTTCCTTCAACTGTTGAAGGAGCTGTTGCTGTTATATCCCAACCACCGAACTCGTTACCTGCCTTGGCAAATGCATCTTCAATTGTTGAAAGATCGAAGGATTCACCGATTGAAAGCATAACACGAAGAACTGCTTTTTCTGCAATATACTCAACACCTGCAGCCTCAAGCTTTTCAAGGTCAGGAGTTATTTCGCTTGCCTTTGCATCGAGTGAAATGTCAACGGGGAACTTTGTTGCTGAAAGAACGCGAAGGAATGTAACATCCGCATCCTTAACAGTGTAAGCGTAGTTGCCGTCTGCATCGGGCTCAAGGAGAGTACCGGGAGTTGCCATAGCTTCTTTTACAATAGCCCAACCGATCTGATTTTCAACAGAAGCGGGGAATTCAAGCTCAGTGCCAACTACAAATTCTTTAGTTTCAATTATATCTGTCTGATTTTCTGCAATAAATGTTGCAGTAATCTTTACTTCTTCGGGAGTGTCACCGCCTGCAGGAGGTTCGCCAATAGTAAATGTGTGTTCAAGATCTTCTGATACGAAGTAATCGATAACACCTGAATCCATAGCTGCTGCCATGGTTGTTGTATCATCGAATGTAACACTACCTGCTGCCTGTTTTTCGGGTGTAATAACAGGAATGTATGACTGTCTTCTTGCGTCGTGCTTTCCTGTTTTACTATTAATTGCTGCATGCCAGAGTGCTATGGGTGATGTAACATTACCTTCTGTTCCGTCTGCAAGACCAGGCTGAATCTTTACATAGTACTCAAACAGCCATTCATCTGATGTTGCATCATATGCATTGATGCTCTTTGTAATGTCTGTCTTTGTATTACTCTTTACCATGTCGACTGTCTTAAGATAATCTGCTGTATATCCACAGACGTTCTTAAGCCAACCTGCACTTGCGCTCTGAATTGCTGTGATTGTGTGACCTGCATTATTGTTTATCTTTGCAGGATGCTTTGCATTGATTGTTCCTTGACCGTAGTTGCTTGTGTATCCGTTTGAAAGTGATGCATTGGGACCACCTGCAAGCTTTACATCAAAGAATGAATTCTCATAGAATGAGCTTACATATGTTTCACCAATGAACATGTTACTCTTTACGTATACTCTTACTGTGAGTTCGTCGCCTGACTTAACATAATAGTCAGTAAGCTTGCCGTTTGATTCGTAGAATTCAATACCGGCATATACGAAACCGTCACCGTTCTGACCGTACTTTGCAACAAGATCTGCATAAGAATCGATCTTCGGTGTTTCTTCTGCAGCCGAAGCCACAGGTGCGATGTTACCTACCAGTGCAAATGAGCCAACAAGAATAGCTGCACAAAGCACAAGGCTGATAACCTTTTTCAATGTGGACATAGATTTTCCTCCTTAAAATAAACATCTGTTGTCCGGGGTTAATCCCCAACAAGAGAGAATGCCAAAATGCATTCTGCTCCAATATGCATAGCAATTATGACACAATTATTAAAATAAAGCAAGAGTATGTTATAACATTTCAAACTTCATTTTAACTTTTTGTGAATAACCACCAAACAAGCAATATTAAATTCGTGCAATTCCACAGTCACGTGCTGCTTTCGAAACGGCTGCCGCAACTGCCGGGCCAACCCTTTCGTCAAACGCCTCCGGAAGAATGTAATCCGGACGGAGTTTTTCTTTTGAAACAAGGTCAGCGATAGCATAAGCCGCCGCGAGCTTCATCTCTTCGTTTATGTCCGATGCTCTCACATCAAGAGCCCCTCTGAAAATACCGGGAAAAGCAAGAACATTGTTAATCTGATTGGGATAATCGCTTCTGCCTGTACCGACAACCGCCGCGCCCGCCGCAAGTGCATCCTCGGGCATAATTTCCGGCGTAGGATTTGCCATTGCCATAACAACAGCATTTTTCGCCATGGATGCAACCATTTCTTTGCTGACAATTCCGCCTGCCGAAACGCCAACGAAAACATCCGCTCCCTTCATTGCATCGGCAAGAGTACCGGTTATGCGGTTTTTATTGGTAAAATCCGCAAGTTCTTCAAAAGCAGGAGTTAATTCCTGCCCCTTACAGATGATTCCCTGCTTATCGCTCATAATTATGTTGCCTGCTCCGCAAGCATTGAGAAGCCTTGCAATTGCAGAGCCTGCCGAACCGGCACCGCTCATTGCAACCGTGCATTCCTCGAGCTTTTTGCCTACGCATCTGAGTGCGTTAAGTACCGCCGCAAGAACAACAACTGCCGTACCGTGCTGGTCGTCGTGGAACACAGGAATATCGCATCTTTCCTTAAGTTTTCTTTCAATCTCAAAGCATCTCGGAGCCGCGATATCCTCAAGATTAATGCCGCCGAAGCTTCCTGCAAAAAGCGAAACGGCATTAACAATCTCGTCGGTGTCTTTTGAACGGATGCAAAGAGGGATTGCATCGATATCTGCAAAAGATTTAAAAAGAAGACATTTCCCTTCCATTACTGGCATACCTGCCTCGGGTCCGATATCTCCGAGACCGAGAACCGCAGTACCGTCGGTAATAACAGCAACCGTGTTCCACCTTCTTGTCAGCTCATAGCTTTTGTTTATATCTTTTTGAATTTCAAGGCAAGGTGCAGCAACACCGGGGGTATATGCAAGCGACAAATCCTGCTTACTGTTTGCCCTTGCCCTTGCTTTTGTTTCAAGCTTGCCCTTCCATTCGTAATGGAGCCTGAGCGACTCCTTCAAGTAGTCCATTTTTTACATCTCCTAAATTACTTTGCCCAACCCTTTGAGCATTCAACAGCTCTCTTCCAGCCTGCGTAAAGCTCGTTGCGCTTTTCTATATTCATTTCGGGAACAAACACCTTCTCAACCACACGGTTATGCTGAATTTCATCAGTATTCTCCCAAAGACCGACAGCAAGACCTGCAAGATATGCCGCACCGAGTGCAGTTGTTTCAACATTCTTGGGTCGGTTGACACTGCATCTTATCATATCCGCCTGCATACGGAGCATAATATCGCTGACGCTTGCGCCGCCGTCAACACGAAGTTCGGTGAAGTCAATTCCCGAGTCGGATTTCATAGCTTCAAGCAAATCTGTTACTTGATATGTAATAGCTTCAAGCACACTTCGTGCAATGTGCGCTCTGTTAACTCCTCTTGTCATGCCGACCATTGTGCCTCGGGCATACATATCCCAATAGGGAGCACCGAGACCTGTGAACGCGGGCACAAAATATATTCCGTTTGCATCGGGTACGCTTTCGGCAAGCTCGTCGCATCTTTTTGCAGTATCAATCATATGAAGTTCATCGCGAAGCCACTTAATAACCGAGCCTGCATTGAACGCCGAACCTTCGATGGCATATTCGACCTTATTGCCGATGCCCCACGCAACACCCGTAAGAAGATTATTCTTTGATTTTACTCTTGTTTCTCCGGTGTTCATAAGAAGGAAACAGCCTGTGCCGTAAGTATTCTTTGCCTGACCGGGTTCAAAACATCCCTGACCGAAAAGTGCGGCAGGCTGGTCGCCGATTGCACCGCTGATAGGGATTCCTTCGAGCGATTCAAGGCCGAGAATACCCTTTGAAACTCTGCCGTAAATCTTGCTTGTGGGAACGGGTTCAGGAAGAATCGACATCGGGATTCCAAGCTTTTCGCAAAGGAACTTATCCCAGCAAAGATTATCAACGTCAAACAGCATTGTTCTCGATGCATTCGAGTAGTCCGTAACGTGAACACTGCCACCGGTAAGATTCCAAATAATCCAGGTTTCAACCGTGCCGAAAAGGAGTCTGCCCTCATCGGCAAGACTTCTTGCTTCGGGAATGTTATCAAGAATCCACTTTATTTTTGTGCCTGAGAAATAGGCATCAATAAGAAGTCCTGTTTTGTCTTTTATGTAATCCTCAAGACCCTGAGCCTTGAGTTCTTCACAAATATCGGCTGTTCTGCGGCACTGCCACACGATTGCATTGTAGACAGGTTTTCCTGTCTGTCTGTCCCAAAGAACGGTTGTTTCTCTTTGGTTGGTTATACCAATGCCTGCGATATCCGCGGTGTTGATTCCGCCGCTGATAAGGCACGACGAAACCGCCTGAAACTGACTGTAAAGAATTGCAAGAGGGTCGTGTTCAACCCAGCCTGCCTGAGGATAAATCTGTTCGAATTCATTCTGTGCCTTGCTGACAATATTGCCTTTTTTGTCGAAAATTATCGCTCTTGAGCTGGTTGTACCCTGATCCAATGCAAGAACATACTTTGCCATGATGCATCCTCCTTTATTTTATACCGAAATACCTGATGGCATTGTTATATGAAATATCTTCTGCGATTTTACAGATTGCTTTTTCATCGTAGGGATAAAGCCCATCCGCAACCATATCTCCGAGAAGTCCGCACATAATTCTGCGGAAATATTCGTGCCTGGGATATGAAAGGAACGAACGTGAGTCCGTTACCATTCCGACGAACTTTCCGATTGCGCCGAGATTTGCAAGAGCCTTCATCTGTTCTCTCATACCATCGATATTATCGTTAAACCACCACGCAGAGCCGAACTGAATCTTGCTTTCCGCCTCACTGCTTTGGAAGTTACCGAGCATCGTTCCGAGAACATAATTATCTTTGGGGTTAAGAGTAAAAAGAACCGTTCTGGGAAGCTGTTCTTTAACAGCAAGGCTGTCGAGGAATTTCGAAAGCTTGCCTGCAATTTCTCTGTCATCTATCGAATCGAAGCCTGCGTCAGGTCCGATTTTTTTAAACATCAGCGTGTTGTTGTTTCTGATAGGCCCTATATGAAGCTCCATACCCCATCCGCGCTTCGCATATTCGGCAGCAAGGAACGAAAGAAGAGCGGTCTTGAACTTGTCGGTTTCAATAATGCTTGCTGCTCCGCCGTTCTTTGCTTTGGAGAATATTTCTTCAAGCTCTTCTGCGGTTGTTTCTTCATAAGGAACATACGAGAAAGCGTGGTCGCTTGCACGGCAACCCATTGACGCAAAAAATTCTATTCTTTCTTCAAGTGCTTTGCAAAGCTCTGCGAATCCGCCGATTTCTCTGCCGACTGCTTTTTCCATATCCGCAAGCCAAGGTCTCCATGAGGGAAGGTCGATACTCAACGCCTTGTCGGGCCTGAACGCAGGAAGAACCTTGCACTTGAAATCGGTTTCGGCGATGAGCTTGTGATATTCAAGGCTGTCTGCAGGATCATCAGTTGTGCAAAGATGCGAAACATTGGATTTTTCGATAAGCTCTCTCGGAGTGAATCCTCCCGCTTTTATTGCAGCATTCGCTCTTTGCCAAATGCTGTCTGCATTCTCTGCGTTGAGAATATCGTTGATTCCGAAATATCTTCTCAACTCGAGATGACACCAATGATACATTGGATTACCGATGAGATTCGGCATAATTTCCGCAAACGCTTTGAACTTCTCATAACCGCTTGCATCGCCCGTGATATATTTTTCATCAACACCGCAGGAACGCATCGCACGCCATTTGTAATGGTCGCCCGCAAGCCAGAGCCACGCGATATCCTCGGGCTGTTTGTTCTCATATATTTCCTTGGGAGAAAGGTGGCAGTGCCAGTCGAAAATCGGCATCTTATCCGCCGCTTCAAACATCTTTACGGCAGGCTCGCTGTCAAGCAAAAAATCCTTACCCATAAATTCTTTTATCATCAGAGTATACCTCCCGAATATAATATTACATTTTAATTTTATCATATATCGGAAGATTTGCAAGCAAAAAATTATCTTCCCTCAAAAAGCGAAACCGCACCCTTGCGGATGCGGTTTCTTGAGGAGTTGTATATAAGAGGGTGAGAAGATGTCAATTATTATTCGTCGATTCCGAGAAGTTCGTTGACGGTCATTCCAAGCACTTCTGAAAGAGCCTTAAGCTCAAAATCGGTAACAAAACGAAGCTGACCCTCAAGCTTTGAAAGACCGGATGCATTAAGGTCGATTCCCTTTATCTGAAGCTGAGTGAGAAGATCCTTCTGCTTCATATTGATTTCCTTGCGTCTTGCTTCTATTTTGGCACCAACAATGTTTCTCTCGCCGAGTGCCTGCTTTCTGATTCTCATATCAGTTTTTTCCTCCTAAGAAATTAATCGCGGACAGTTTTGGTGCTCAAGATTATACAAATTGTATAATCGTTTTTCTTTGAACCGCCCGAAACAACACTGTTTACGTTTACGGCTGCCATTTTAACATATAAAAATTAAAAATGCAACTGTTTTTTCAATAAAAACAGTCATTTTTTTGAAAATACCCTTTAAATACACAATAATGATTTTTGAAAATTTTTAAAAAAATGCGGTTACATATTGTAAATTTTTGAAAAATAAGTCATAATAAAAGTCAACGGCTGAGCCGAATACTACCAAAAGAGGCGTAATTTTTATGGAGTACACAAAACCACAGAGAAATCTGACAATGCTGACCGACTTTTATGAAATCACTATGGCAAACGGTTACTTCAAAAATAATTTCAAGGATACGATTGCATATTTTGATATGTTTTACCGCAAAGTTCCCGATGGCGGCGGTTTTGTTATCGCTGCAGGTCTTGAACAGCTTGTTGACTATCTTTCGAACCTCACATTTGATAAAGATAACATTGAGTATCTCCGCAGCAAGGGTTTCAGTGAAGATTTTCTTGACTATCTCGCCAACTTTAAATTTGTTTGCGATGTATGGGCAGTCCCCGAAGGCACTCCCGTTTTTCCGGGCGAACCCATCGTTAAGGTAAAAGGACCCGTCATTCAGGCACAGTTCATTGAAACAATGGTCCTTCTTTGTATAAACCATCAAAGTCTTATTGCAACAAAAGCCAACCGAATCTGCCGTGCCGCAGGTGACAAAGCCGTTATGGAATTCGGTTCAAGACGTGCTCAGGGTGCCGACGGTGCAATCTACGGTGCAAGAGCAGCATATATTGGCGGATGCGCAGGTACTGCTTGTACAATTTCCGACGAGATGTTCGGCGTCCCTGCACTCGGAACAATGGCTCACAGCTGGGTTCAGCTTTTCGATAGCGAACTTGAAGCCTTCAGAGCATATGCAAAGGAATATCCCGATAGCTGTACTCTCCTTGTTGACACATACAACACCCTCAAATCAGGTGTTCCCAATGCAATAAAAGTTTTTGATGAGATTCTCAAACCTCTCGGCAAACGCCCGAAAGGAATCCGAATAGACAGCGGCGACATTGCCTATCTTTCAAGAAAAGCAAGAAAAATACTTGATGACGCAGGCTATCCCGACTGCACAATCGTTGCATCCAACTCACTCGATGAGTACATTATCAGAGATATGCTTATGCAGGGTGCAAAGGTAGATTCATTTGGCGTCGGCGAAAGACTTATCACATCCTCATCAAGTCCTATGCTCGGCGGCGTTTATAAGCTCTGCGGAATTCAGAAAGACGGCAAGGTTATTCCAAAAATCAAGCTGAGTGAAAATGTCGCAAAAATCACAACTCCCGGAAACAAGAGAGTTTACCGTCTTTACGACAACGAAACAGGAAAAGCTGCCGCAGACCTCATTACTCTTGCAGATGAATTCGTTGACGATTCACAGCCCTATGAGCTGTTTGACCCCGATTATACCTGGAAGCGCAAAACTATCACCAACTTCACAGTAAGAGAGCTTCTTGAACCCGTGTTTGACAAGGGCAACTGCGTTTTCAACAGAAAAACAGCCAAGGAAATCCGTGAATACTGCAAACAGCAGGTTGATACCCTCTGGGATGAGGTTACAAGATTTGAAAATCCTCACAACTATTACGTTGACCTTTCCCAGCCTCTCTGGGACCTCAAGCACGAACTTCTCAGAAAGAACGGCAAATAATACATTACAGGTGAAAATATGAAAGCTAAAATTACTCTCGCAAAAGAATTCAGAATCGGTGAAATAGATAAGCGAATCTACGGCTCATTTATCGAGCATCTCGGCAGAGCCGTCTACGGCGGTATCTATGAGCCGGGTCATCCCACGGCAGACGAAAACGGCTTCCGTCAGGATGTTATCGACCTTGTCAAAAAGCTCAATGTTCCCATCGTGCGTTACCCCGGCGGCAACTTTGTTTCAGGTTATAATTGGGAAGACGGCGTAGGTCCTGTTGAAAACAGACCCGTAAGGCTCGATCTGGCATGGGGCACAACCGAGCCCAACACTTTCGGTACAAACGAGTTTATGGAATGGTGCAAAAAAGCGAATGCCGAATGTATGATGGCGGTCAACCTCGGCACAAGAGGTGCAGACGAAGCAAGAAATCTTGTTGAATACTGCAACCACAAGGGCGGCTCATACTGGTCCGACCTCAGACGCTCACACGGTGTTGAAGAACCCCATAACATAAAGCTCTGGTGCCTCGGCAATGAGATGGACGGCGGTTGGCAGATGGGCGCAAAAACCGCCATTGAATACGGCAGAGCTGCTCTCGAAGCTTCAAAAGTGATGAAGTGGACAAGCCCCGGAATCGAAACCGTGCTTTGCGGCTCATCGAGCAGAAATATGTCAACATTCGCAAAATGGGAAGCCGAAAGCCTCGAAATCGCTTATGATAACATCGATTACGTTTCGCTTCATCAGTATTACGGCAACCACGACGATGATGTTATGAGTTTCCTTGCAAGAAGCCTTGAGGTTGATGATTTCATCTACTCAATCATTTGCACCTGCGACTACATAAAAGCAAGAAAGCGTTCCAAAAAAACAATTAATCTTTCATTTGATGAGTGGAATGTATGGTATCATTCAAACAACGCAAAATATGAAAAATGGAGTATGGCACCCGCACTCCTCGAAGATATCTATAATTTTGAAGATGCACTTCTTGTCGGCTCACTTCTCATCACTCTTCTTCGCCATTGCGACAGAGTGAAGATTGCCTGCCTTGCACAGCTTGTCAACGTTATCGCACCCATCTTCACCAAGACGGGCGGCGGTGTTTTTGAGCAGACAACATATTTCCCCTTTATGCATCTTTCAAATTACGGCAGAGGCAGTGCACTTCTTCCGCTTGTTGACTGCCCCAAGTATGACTGCAAGGATTTCACAGATGTTCCCTATATTGAAACTATTGCAACCTATGACGAAGAAAACGAGGAAATGGCAATTTTCTGCGTCAACAAAAGTCAGGATGAAGGCGTTGTTCTTGACGTCAATCTTATGGACTTCGACGGATACAAGCCATGCGAATTCATTTCAATGGATGGCTATAACAGAAAAGAAGAAAACTTCTTTGACAGTGTAAAAGTAAAGCCTCATAACAATCCCGTGCCCGCAATCGACGGCACAAAGCTTGAAGTTGAACTCAAGCCCTTCAGCTGGAATGTTATAAGACTTAAAAAGTAATATTAGTGCAACTGCCCTGCAAAAACAAGTCTTGTTTTTGCAGGGCAGTTATATTATTTGCAGTTCTTGACCGCTTCGTATACCATCTGAGGATAATCCGACATAATGCAGTCGGCACCGTTGCGGATAAGAAGCTCCGCATCCTCGGGTTCATTGATTGTCCAATACTGAACGGCTATATCATTTTTATGAGCATAGTTTATCAGTTCTCTCGTTCCGAGATTTATAAGACTTTTCACACCGCTTTTTGCATAAGGAATCTGAAGGGCAATGTAAGAAACATCAATATCATTCAAATCCCAGTTCATTCTTGAATAAATGTAAAACATTATAACCTCGGTTGTTCTTGCGGAACGTGGCATATCGGGATATTTCTGCTCCATATATACGGAAACCAATTCTTTGGATGATGCCCAGATTACTTTGTCTTTCATATTTCTTTCCGAAATAATCGAATAAAGCTTATCGGCAGCCTTCATTCCGTTCTTGCCGGTGCTTTTGATTTCAATTATGTATCTGAAATCTTTGCTTCCGCAGTTCTTCTCAATGTAATCAATAACCGTTTCGCACTTTACAACGCGGAGGTTTTCGGGAATATCTTTGCCTCTGAGCCCTCTGTAAGGATAATTTTCGCCGTCAGTGGTGAAATTCTCGCCGAGATTCAGCGCATCATACGCCTCTTTATATGTCAGTTCTGAAACCTTGACCTCTTTATGACCGAAAGCTTCAACGGCATTTGAGGTTGCATCATAAGTTGTGTTGTGGAGAAGAACAAGCTCTCCGTCAGCTGTTATGTGAACATCAAATTCAAAAATATCAACTCCGAGCTTTTTGTTTTGCTTAAGAACATATTCAAAAGCCATCAGAGTGTTTTGCGGAGCTATGCCGGCTCCTGAACGATGCGCCGAAACTTCGGTTTCAAGGTATTCCGAAATGTAAGGGTTCTCTGCCTCTGCATTGACCATAACGGGAGTGTTGGGATTGCCCGGCAAACACATGGTTGTAAGCATGGGGATTATGGCAACAATCAGCGTCAGAGCATGAATAATATTTTTAAATGTAATAATAATAAACGACATTTTACTTCCCCTTATTTAATTCTCAGAACTTTAAGAATTGCGTTGTAAATAAGTTCGAAAAATCCGAAGAAACCATCAACATAGATCATGCTTGTGGGATCATTCACGTTGACATTTCCCGAACCAACACCCTTTGCACCGTCATAATCGGATGTATGACTGCTCAGCCACGAAATCATTCCGTCGGGATATTCAAGCTTAACATTTTCGCCGAGACCGTTAACGGTTGTCATATAGGGATAATCGCCGTTTTCTGCCGAAAACATATCGTGATTGACAGCAAACCACGCATGATGGCTGCTTGAGGTTGCTTTTCCGTCCTCATAGCAGACCTTTGTGAGGGTTGAGAATCTGCACTTTTCGGGAACGTTTGAGATTTCAACAAGTCTGTCCCAAGTGGGAGAAACGCCAAGATAGTAGTTAACAAGCGGGTCGCGTCTGCTCGATGTGAGCCATATGGGCATATCCTTGATTTTTTCAAGCATTTCATCCGAAGGTGCCCATGCGGGGCAAATCGGGAACGCGGCAGCAAAAAGCTCGGGATAAGCAATCGCCATTTTATATGTCATCTTGCCGCCCATTGAATAACCGCCGACATAGATGCGGCTCAGGTCGATGTTTGCTTTGTTCTTTTCGATAAAATCATCAATTGCGGCACGGAGAGGCTCGATAAGTGTATTATCCCAAAACATTCCATTTTCTTCTCTTGAACGTGCGGCGAGAATAAATGCGCCGCCTGCAGGCTCAAAGCGTGCCTGAAATTCGTCGCTCGCCCAGTAAGCAATGTTACTCTTCTTAACCTGTGTTCCGTCCTCTGCACCGTCACCCATACCATGAAGCCAGATAACAAGAGGATATTCCGTTGTATCGCCGTCTTTTACGGGCGAAAAATAACGGTAGTCAATCGAATAATCTCCCGCAACAGGGCCTTCACCGAAAACAAACTGTTCCTTAATCGGCTCAATTCCGTCATCGATTGAAAGCGCCGATGCGCCTGCGGGGTAAACGGCAATAAGCGATATTGCCAGAAGAATTGCGATGATTTTTCTGATGCTTTTCATTTTCGCACCCCTTTCCTTAATAATAATAAATTATCACAATACAAAAAATATTGCAACAAAAAAATTCCTCCGACCGTTAATCGGAGGAATTTTATCTTATTCAATCCAGTTTATAAATTTATAACTGTCAAGCACTCTGAAAAACTGAGCAAGCCTCTCATAAAGCGGATGCGCTTCCGCTCCGAAATGAGCATCAACATCCTTTGCAAGGTCTTCAATGCTCTTTTTGCCGTCGATAAGCGGCCAGACAAAGCTGCCCGTCTTGTCAAGATGAATGTAACTCACCTTCGGCTTTTTGAAAAGCTTCTGTGCAATCCTGTTCATTGCACCTTTATTTTCAATTTCAAGAGTCACGATTCCGTTTTCATCCGCCGACCATTTTATGTCGGGATGAACAGGAATTTTATCGAGATAATTCGTGTCGTTTTTCTTTTTCATAGCTTACTTGCTCTTCTTTTTCTTCCATACGGAAAATTTAAGAAGTGAAAGGATAACGAGAGCGAACACCACAAGTCCCGCAGCCTTCGCAACGCCATCGGGAAGATTGAGGAATCCCGAAATATCGATAAACTTATCAACACCGAACACAGCAAGAAGTGCAAGAACGATACCGACAAGACCTTCGCCCGCAATCATACCCGAGCAGAAAAGAATGCCGTCGTTTGTGATTGTCTTTTTCTCCTCTTCGGGTTTCTTCATCCTGTCAACCGCAAGGCGCACAAGTCCGCCGACCATAATGCAGGCATTAAGCTGAACGGGAAGATAAACGCCGATTGCAAAGGGAAGAACGGGAATACCGATGATTTCAACAACAATTGCGATGAATACACCGAGGAAAACAAGACCCCAGGGGAGATTGCCGTCCATAACGCCTTCAATAATCATCTTCATAAGGGTTGCCTGAGGTGCCGCAAGTTCGTCGCCGCCGAATCCCCACGCTGAGTCAAGAAGATTGAGGGTTCCTCCGATTGCAAGAGCAGCCGCAACAACACCGAGAACTTCACCTATCTGCTGTTTCTTAGGGGTTGCGCCGAGAAGGAAACCTGTCTTAAGGTCCTGAGATGTGTCGCCTGCGATAGCGGCAACAATGCAGATGATTGAACCGATCGCGATTGCCGCTCTCATGCCGTGAGCGCCTGTATCACCTGTGATTTTAAGAATAACCGTTGCAATAAGAAGTGTTGCGATAGCCATACCCGAAACGGGATTGTTACTGCTGCCGACAAGGCCAACCATTCTTGAAGAAACGGTTGCAAAGAAGAATCCGAAAATAACAACAATCGCTGCTCCGAGAAGCGAAACGGGAATTGCAGGAACAAGCCATACGAGAATTGTAAGAATCGCAATTGCAATAAGCACAATTTTCATGCTGATACTCTGATTTGTGCGCTCTGAGCCGACATCAGTGCCACCCTTCATGCCCTTGATTGCATCTCTGAATGTGCGTACTATAAGGGGAAGCGACTTGATGAGGCTGATGATACCGCCTGCAGCAAGTGCGCCTGCACCGATATAACGGATGTATGAACCCCAGATTGCGCCCGCACCGCCGTCTGCAAACATTTCGCCGATGGGTGATGTGCCGGGATAGAGGATAAGGTTTTCACCGAAAAGAACAATCATCGGAATAAGCACAAGCCAGCTGAGAATGCCGCCTGCAAACATATATGATGAAATTTTAGGCCCACAGATATAGCCGACACTCATTACTGCAGGGTAAATCTGAGTTCCGATTTCGCCTGCGTAGCCTTTGATTCTGAATGAAATTTCGCCGGGAACAGCCTTGAGACCGTCGATGATGAGCTTGAAGAAAGCCGCAAAGCCCATACCTGCAAAAACAGTTGAGGCATTTGAGCCTCCCTCTTCACCTGCGAGAAGAACCTCTGCACAAGCCGTGCCTTCAGGGTAAGGCAGAGTTGCGTGCTCCTTAACAATGAGAGCATTTCTCAGCGGAACCATAAAGAATACGCCAAGAAGACCGCCGAGAAGAGCGATAAGGGTTATTTCGAGCAGACCGGGTTTGTCCATCTTGCCCTCTGCCGCCCAGAGATAAAGTGCGGGAAGAGTGAAGATTGCACCTGCAGCGAGTGATTCGCCGGCAGAGCCCGTTGTTTGAACGATGTTGCTTTCAAGAATTGAGTTTTTGCGCATAATAACACGGATTACGCCCATTGCGATAACGGCGGCGGGGATTGAAGCCGAAACCGTCATACCGACACGCAGTCCGAGATATGCATTTGCCGCACCGAAAACAACTGCCAGAATGATGCCCATAACAACGGATGTTACGGTAAGCTCGGGAGTTACCTTGCTTGCGGGAACATAAGGTTTGAACTGATTGTTGTCCTGCATATGTTTCTCCTTTGAAAGTATTTTTTACATTAGTCTCTATATATTACTAAAAATCTTTTTATTTTGCAAGATATTTTTTAAATTTCCACTATTTCATAAAAAACAACCGCATTCGGATCAAGATTTACCTCAAGAAGAATTTCTCCGTTTTCAACCGTCACGGTCTGCTCCGTCGGCACAAGCTTTGAGCATTCGGTATACTTATCGTAAAGCTCGGTTTTATAGATTTCCCTTGCCTCGGGGTCGGCAAGAGTTGTGGGGTTATCAATCAGAGGGTCATCGGGCGACCAGGCAAAGCAATCATCGTCGATGCCGTATTTTTCTCTGTCTGCAACCCATTCATCAAAATAATTGCAATCGTCATCGATGACATATCTGATGATTTTAACCTGCTTTCCGTCAAACTGCGGAGCTTTGACGGTAAATTTCAAATCCGCATCCGATTTGTAATTTACCTTGTTTTTGAAGTTGTATGCCATAATTCGCAGGGTTTCGGTGTTTTCGTCAAACGCCGAAACAGCGTCAACCTCGGCTTTATAAATCCATCCTCCGCCCGTTCTTTCTGTCGGTGTCAGCTTCGCACCGCCGAATTTTGCGGCATTGCGTGCAACGTGATAGCTGACAGTCGGATTGCCCTCAAGAAGCCCGTTTGAAAGGTAATCCCACGATGAAAAATAATTGATGTCATTTTCAAACATCTGCTTATACAATCTTGCATCATAGCCTGCCTGATATGTGTAGCCGCAGGTTCTTGAAAGAAGCTCGTCACTTGCTGTACCGCTCACGTTTCCGCAGAGAATTCTTCCCTCGTCAATGCCGTATATAAGGTCTGTCAGACCGACGGATTCGGCAACGCTTCTGATATAAGCAATCGTTTCGGGAAGTGTGTAGCCGTCGGTGTAGTCGCCTGGAGTTGAATCATAAAACGATGCTGAAAGATAGCAGATTCTCGAGCCTTTTTCACCCGTTTTATAATTCGTGCCGTTTGCGCAATGCTTTATAAATAAAGCTTCATCCCATAAACCTTCGGTGACGGTCATCGAATGCGCTCCGACAAAAACCTCGCCGATTTCATTCTCAAGCGCCGCAACGGTGTAGTCATAGAGTTTGCAGTATTCAACCGCCGATTCATCGGAGTCACCGCTGTTTGCCTTGAACCAGGCTTCGTTTTCGTATTCCGTCATAACGCCGAAACGCCATGTGAGAACTTCTTCTTTGCCGAATTCTTCAACAAGTGCCCGTGCGATTGCGGCGATGTAGTTGTAATATACATCATAGTCGTCAGGGGGATAAATGTTTGTGCCGAACATCGCATCCGTATTTGCTTTTGCGGAATATTTGAGAGGTACGCTGCCGAGCTTAAGCATGGGCTTTGCACCGAGATTCAGAACTCCTCTGCAGTTTTCGATAAGCTTCGTGAAATCATAATCATCAAGCACCGTTCTGTCCAACGGGTCAACAAATAAATCTCTTTCCTCACTGCCGCCCGTACACTGCATAAACTGAACATAATTGACAAAATCAAAAATGTTGTTTTCTTCATTGATTTTCGCTCCGACAAACGGGTTGCCGTCTATCGACCAGATGTTGATGTTGCTTGCGGGGTTAGCAAGCATTTTGCCCGTCACGCTTGCATCAACGGTAAATTCATAATTGTTGAAAACATCAACAATATCACCCCACATTGTTCCAAAAAAAGCGGTCACCGCCGCAAGAACCGATGCAAAAAAAGCTTTCATTTTTGTTCCTCCGTTTCTTTTTCAATCCATGCCATAAGCAAATTCACTATTTTTTGTTGCTGAACTTCAGTCAGTGCCTTGCCCTGCGGCACTTTATACCACTTTTCAAGGCATCCTCTGCAACAGCAGGCACAGGCGTGCTGTGCTTTGAAAACCGGATGCCCCTTCATAGGTGTCTGCCTTCCGTCATTCGGAACAACCGCGGGAGCAAGCCGTTTACGGATAAAATCCTCAGCGTGAACCCTCACCGTCTCAAGCCCTTTATCATTTATATAAGCTCTTTCCTCTTCGCTCAGATGAAACCCCGAACGAAATTTTGACTGAGCAAGCTTTTCAAGTGCTTCATTTACCGTCATAATCTCACCTTGCTATAATATATCATAATTGAATATCAATCGCAACATTGATTTATAAATAGGTTTATGTTAAAATAATTCCATTAAATATCGGGAGATCTATAATGAAAAAAATAATGTTCGTATGCCACGGCAATATATGCCGAAGTCCGATGGCTGAGTTTATATTCAGAGATATGGTGAAAAGAAAACATCTCGAAGATGAATTTTTGGTTTCGTCATGCGCAACAAGCACCGAAGAAATATGGGGTGATATCGGCAACCCCGTTTACCCGCCCGCAAAAGCCGAACTCGCAAAGCACGGTCTCTCCTGCGAGGGCAAGCGCGCCGTTCAGCTCAAAAAGAATGATTATAATAAATATGATTTGTTCGTCGGAATGGACAGTATGAACATCCGCAACATGCACCGCATTCTGGGTACAGATCCCGAATGCAAAATCAAAAAACTTATGGAATTCACCGACCGCGGTGGCGACGTTGCCGACCCGTGGTACAGCGGCAGATTCGACATTGCCTACCGTGATATTTATGACGGATGCGAAGCACTTCTTAACTTGCTGATTGAGGAAGGAGAAAACATATGAAATATGTATTTTATCAATGGTTCAAAAAAGGATTTGCAGCACTTGTTGCGGCAATTATGGCTTTTACCGGCTCAGGTGACACGACTCCTCCTGAAAAAGACAGACCCGACGCAAACACAGTCACCGCTTACAGCACCGAGGATTCAGACTACACTCTAAGCATCGATGCGGGTGATAAAATCCACGATATCAGCGACCTTCTTTTCGGAATTTTCTTTGAAGACATCAACTTTGCCGCCGACGGCGGACTCTATGCCGAAATGGTTGCAAACCGTTCGTTTGAATATACGGAGCTTGCAGTAAACGACTCGCTTTATGCGTGGAATTCTGTCGGCGGTGCCGATTTGAGAGTAGAAAAAGTCAAATTGGATTCTCTCAACGAAAACAATCCGAGTTATCTTGTTCTCACAAACAATTCCGATTCCCCCGCAGGCATTGCAAACAGAGGTTTTCTCGACGGAATGTCGGTAAAAACAGACGAAAACTATAATTTCTCAGTATACGCAAAAAGTCTTGACGGATATGAGGGCAAGCTTTATGTAAAGCTTTGCGTCGGCGGTAAAACCGTCGGTGAAAGCGTTATCGAAAGCATAACATCAGAGTGGCAGAAATACACTCTTACACTTCTCTGTGCCGAATCGGCACACCAAAACGTGACTCTTCAGGTGCTTACGGATAAAGGCACGGTTGCTCTCGATATGATTTCACTCTTCCCGGAAGATACATTCAAGGGCAGAGAAAACGGTATGCGCAAGGATCTGGGCGAAATGCTCGAAGCGCTCGAACCGAAATTCCTGCGTTTTCCCGGCGGATGCATAATAGAAGGTAACGACTATGAATCCGCATACAATTGGAAAGATTCAATTGCAACGGGCAGTAACGGTCTGCCGCTTGAATTCGGCGGCGGATACGGCAATGTTGCCGCAAGAAAACAGGGCGTGAATCTATGGACAAACTTTGCAACAACCGATGACCCCAACCCCTGCTTTATGAGTTACGGACTCGGTTTCTATGAATATTTTCAGCTTGCCGAGGATATCGGCGCAATCGGTGTGCCCGTCATCAACTGCGGTCTTTACTGCCAGATGAGAGGCAGAGGTCCTGTTGAAATGGAAAGCGATGAGTTTGCTCAATACGTTCAGGATATGCACGACCTCGTTGAATTCTGCCGAGGTGACGAAAACACGACTTGGGGCAAGGTTCGTTTTTCACTCGGTCATCCCGAGCCGTTTGAGCTTAAATATATCTGCATCGGCAACGAGCAGGAAGGCGAAGTTTATTTTGAACGCTATCAGGTGTTTCTCGATTCGTTCAATGAAGCAAAAGCGAAAAATCCCGACCTCTACGAAGGTCTTGAATTGATTTATTCATCAGGTGCATCCGACGGCACTCACAGCGGTCAGTATCTGCCGTCATATGAATACGCAAAAGAGCAACTCGGAGATTCGGACAATGCCGCCGATTTTGCAGGCGCAACCGACCATCATTACTATAATGAACCCTCCTGGTTCCTCCGAAACACAGACTATTACGATGAAGAAAATTACAGACGCTCCGTTGATGAAATGACAGACACAATCTACGGCGGCGGGATTCAGGTTTTCCTCGGCGAATATGCCGCAAGATCCAACAGACTCCGTGCCGCAATCGCAGAAGCAGCATATATGACAGGTCTTGAGCGAAACGGCGATATCGTGCGTATGGCAGCATACGCTCCCCTTTTCGGCAACCTCACCGCCACTCACTGGTCGCCCGACCTGATTTGGTTCAACAATCATCAGGTGACGGGCTCAATCAGCTACTATGTGCAGAAGCTATTCTCTGTCAATCAGGGCACAAGGCTTCTCAAATCCGAGCTTGACGGTGCAAAAACTCCTCAGACTCCCCTCAGCGGCAGAATCGGTATCGGCACATGGTATACCTCCGCCGAATTCGATAACATAAAAGTTGCAAACAACGAAACAGGCGAAGTTCTCGGCGAGCAAAACTTCTCACTTCCCACGGATTTTTGGTGGAATTGGGAAAACATTTACAGCAGTAAGGATTTCAAAATCAAAAACGGCAAGCTTGTGCAGACCAACACCTGGATGCCCTACACCGACACAGGTATGGTTGCATACTACGGCTGTGATGATTGGACGAATTACACCTACACCCTTGAAGCAACAAAGCTTGACGGCGAAGAAGGCTTCATTATTCCCTTTGCGGTCAAGGATTCTAAAAATTGTTATTTCTGGAACATCGGCGGCTGGCAGAATACCGTATCCTGCCTTCAGCAGATTGAGGACGGAATCAAAACAGGTCAGATAAACGGCACTCAGAAGCCGTTCGTTGCCGAAACAGGCAAAACCTATAACCTCAAAGTCGTTGTTTCGGGCACACAGGTAAAGTGCTACATCGATGATGTTCTTTATGTCGAACACGACTTCGCAAGCAAAGCCGAAGCGGAGGCTTACCATGTTGTCAGCACCGACGAAACAGGCGATATCATCGTCAAAATCGTCAACACAACGGGAACAAGCAAGGTCTTTGCGTTTGATGTTGAAAATGCAGACGTTAAGTCCACAGCAACCGTTCATCAGGTTGCAGGCGACAGCCTTGATAACGACAACATTCTCGGTGCAAAAGAGGACTGCATTATGGAAGAATTCACCGTCAGCGGTTTCTCCGATAAATTCAATTACACCGTGCCCGCTTATTCCGTAATCTGCATAAGACTCGAAAGAAACTGAACATAATAAAGCAAGAAGGACTGCCTCGGTTGAAGCAGTCCTTCACTTTATGAATTCATCACAAAATATTCAATTATTTTTGCCGCATTAGCCGCCGCAATCGGAAGGAATTCACCATAATCCATATGTGATGAGCCGTCCGCACAGTCCGAAACGGCACGCACAACACCGAAAGGCACGCCGTTTGTATAGCACACCTGTGCAATGCTTGCTCCCTCCATTTCACAAACGATCGCGCCGAAGTTATCGGTTATGAATTTCTTCTTTTCCTCACTTGCGATGAACTGGTCGCCCGATGCAATAACGCCCTTGAGTGCCTTGATTCCGTCAAGTGCCTCAACGCCCTTGATAAGTGTTTCAACAACCTTTTCATCCGCCGGCATGTTGACAATGTTTATACCCGAAATAAGTCCGATAGGGTCGCCAAGCGGAGATGTATCCATATCGTGCTGAACAAGGCTTTCCGCAACCGCAACATCTCCGATTGCAAGCTTGGTGCTCAGACTTCCGCCGACACCCGTGTTAATAATTCTGTCAGGCGCATATTTAAGTATCATTGTCTGGGTACACATTGCCGCCGCAACCTTGCCGATTCCGCAAACGGCAATAACAACATCCTTGCCGTGAAGTGTACCTTTTACATATTCAACTCCGCTTACTGTTTCAACGGATTTGTTTTCCATAAGCGATTTTATTGTTTCAACCTCAATGCGCATTGCACCGATAATTCCGGTCATAAAAGCACCTCATTTTTCACTAATGATTATATCACAGACAATCTGCCCGTAACTGCTCAGGCAAGAACAGTTTGATACTCGCTTGCATTAAAATTAACATAAATATCGATTGCTTCAGCACAAGCAACAAGGAACTGGAACGGAAGAGAAATAAGCACTAACGGACTCAGAAGCGCTGTTGCGGAAGTTACCCAACCAAAAACAGGAACTATAAGCATAACGGGAACAAGCGGAAGCATCAAAGTTCCTAACAAAGCCTCTGTAGCACTGTCTCTTAAATCATCAAAAGCGGAAAGTGCTTCTTCTTTTCTGATTTCTTCTATTTCCTCATCAGTCAGAGGTTCGTTGTCCTCAATTGCAGGGAGGTCGCCATTCTCCTCACCTTCTTCAACATCTGAAGAATCATCAATTTCTTCCTGTGTTATATCTGGTATAAAAATTTCATCTTCACTCGCAAACGCGGGAATGCCCACGGTCAGCGCTATTGTAAAACTGAGAATAATCGCAATTAATTTTTTCATTATAAAACTATCCTTTCGTATGTTATAAAAACGATTATACACCAAAAATTTTTTCAGTCAACCGATTTCGCACAAATTCTCCTGTATATTTCCGTTCAAATTATAAAATGCAGTATTGATATTAACTTAAAAGTATGTTATTATAAACAATATATAACTATAATGGAGGATTATTGTTTGGAATTTTACATAATTTTTGCATTACTTGCAGCAATCATCGTTCTCCTCATCATACTTCTGCTTAAACAAAGCAAAGCCGCCGACAGCTCCGATATCGGCCATAAAATTGATTTCGCATCCGAAAAGGTTACAGCCCTTTCACAGTTGCTCGGCTCGGAATTTGAGAGAAGCCGCCGTGAAATGCAGTCGGGCCAGCAGGCAATGCGTTCCGAAACGGGCGAAAAGCTCACTCAGATGAACGAAAAAATCGAAAAACTCCGACTTGATAACACAGAATATCAGGGCAGAACGGAGAAAGCACTTTCCGAATCGCTCAACACCATAAGGCTCAATAACATTGAGCAGAACGAAAAGCAAAGCAAGGCTCTGACCGAAGCGGTTGACCGTATGCGCGAAAGCAACGAAAAGAAGCTTGAGCAGATGCGTGTCACCGTTGACGAAAAGCTCAACGAAACCCTTACCCAAAGGCTCGACAGCTCGTTCAAAACCGTTTCAGACAGACTTGAAAATGTTTATAAGTCTCTCGGTGAGATGAAAGAACTTTCAAACGGAGTTACCGCAAATGTCACAAGCCTCAACCGTGTTCTAACAAACGTCAAAGCAAGAGGCACATGGGCTGAAGTTCAGCTCGGTGCAATTCTTGACCAGACCATCCCCGGAATGTACGAAACAAATTTCGTCTGTGTTCCCGGTTCAAAGGACAGAGTTGAATTCGCCGTTCACATTCCGTCAAGCGACGGCAGTGAGATGACTTATCTTCCCATTGACTCGAAATTCCCGATGGAAAATTACGTTCGTCTGTGCGATGCCGCTGATTCGGCAGACCCCGAAGCTCTTGCCGCCGCAAGAAAAGCACTTGAAGCAAGAGTTCTCGCCGAGGCAAAGACAATCACGAAATATATAAATGTTCCGCTGACAACTCCGTTTGCAATTATGTATCTTGCAACAGAAGGCCTTTATGCAGAAATAACATCATCCCGTTCGGGCATTGCTGAAAAAATCCAGAGCGAATTCAACGTTATGATTGCAGGTCCGTCAACGATAACCGCTCTCCTCAACTCGCTTTCCCTCGGCTTCCGTGCGGTAGCAATTAACGAAAAGGCAAACGAAGTCAGAGTGCTTCTTGCCGCCGCAAAGGTGCAGTATGATAAATTCGGCGTTGTGCTTCAGAAAGCAAGGCAGAAGATTGACGAAGCGGGTAAATCGCTCGATGAAGCGGGCAAGCGCAACGAAACCATTCGCAAAAAACTCAAAAATGTTGAAGAAATCGACGGTGTAAAAGCCGACGAAATATTAAAATTGGATGAAGATAATTCAGATATATAAGGAGGACATAACAATGAAAAATCCCAGCGAAATTCTTGCTCAAATGACTCTTGAAGAAAAAGCTGCCATCTGTGACGGTGCGGATTTCTGGCACCTCAAAGGAATGGAAAAATACGGTTTCCCCTCAATCATGGTCTGCGACGGCCCTCACGGACTCCGTAAAAAGGACTACAGCAAAACGGGTGACAGCCTTTCAAACAGCGTGCCCGCAATCAGCTATCCCACAGCGGCAACAACCGCTTCATCCTGGGACCCCAAGCTTCTTTTTGAAATGGGTGTTGCTCTCGGTAAGAAGTGCCTCAAAGAAGAAGTTGGCGTTCTTCTTGGACCCGGCATCAATATGAAGCGTTCTCCCCTTTGCGGCAGAAACTTTGAATATTTCGCAGAGGACCCCATCCTTGCAGGCGAGCTTTCCGCAGGCTTCATCAACGGCGTTCAGTCGATGGGTGTCGGCACATCGCTCAAGCATTTCTGTGCTAACAGCCAGGAAACCCGCAGAATGACCTGCGACTCCGTTGTTGACGAAAGAGCACTCCGCGAAATTTATCTCACCGCATTCGAAATCGCAGTCAAGAAGGCAAAACCCTGGACTGTTATGAACTCCTACAATAAAATTAACGGCTTCCACGGCTCAGAAAACAAGCACACCCAGATTGAAATTCTCCGTGACGAATGGGGATTTGACGGCGTTGTTGTCAGCGACTGGGGCGCAGTAAACAACAGAGTTCTCGGTCTCAAAAACGGCAACGACCTCGAAATGCCCTCATCATCAGGCTCGGGTGCAAAGAAGATTGTTGAAGCTGTCAAAAACGGTACTCTCGACGAAGCTGTTCTCAATGAAAGAGCACTCAATATGCTCAACCTTATCAAGAAAGCTGTTGACGGCTCAAAGAAAAACTATGCATATAACGATGCAGACGACCAGCCTTTCGCAAGAAAAGTTGCCGCAAATTCAATGGTTCTTCTCAAGAACAACGGCATTCTTCCTCTCAAGAAGAGCGGCAAAGTTGCAGTTATTGGTGAACTTGCAAGAACTCCCAGATATCAGGGCGCAGGCTCGTCACATATCAACCCCACCCAGCTTGACAATGCTTTTGACGAGCTTAAGAAGGTCGGCTATGACGTTGAATTCGCACAGGGCTATGAGCTTTCGGCAAAGAAAGCAAAGAACAATGACGCTCTTATCGCTCAGGCGGCTGACCTTGCAAAGAGATGCGAAAATGTTATCATCTTTATCGGTCTTACCGATGAATACGAAGCAGAAGGCTTCGACAGAACTCATATGAATCTCCCCGATGCACACGATAAGCTCGTTGCAGAGATTCTTAAGGTCAACAAGAACGCAATCATCGTTCTTGCAGGCGGTTCACCCGTTGAAATGCCCTGGAACGACGGCGTTGCGGCTATCCTCAACTCATATCTCGGCGGTCAGGCAGGCGCAGGCGCGGTTGCAGATATCATTTCGGGTGCGGTTAACCCCAGCGGTAAGCTTCCCGAAACATATCCCATGTTTTATGCGGACACACCCGCAAAGAACAACTTCCCCGGTAACCCTGCATCTGTTGAGTACCGTGAAAGCGTTTATATCGGCTACAGATACTATGAGAAGGCAAAGAAAGCTGTACGTTACCCCTTCGGCTTTGGTCTTTCTTACACAACCTTCGAATATTCCGATATCAGACTTTCAGCAAAATCAATCAATGACACCGACACTCTTACCGTAAGCGTTAAGGTTAAGAATACAGGCGCTGTTCCCGGCTACGAAATCGTTCAGCTTTATGTTGCCGATAAGGAAAGCACCATCTACAGACCCGAAAAAGAGCTTAAAGGCTTCAAAAAAATCTGGCTCAATCCCGATGAAGAAAAAGAAATCGTATTTGAGCTTTCAAAGAGAGCTTTCGCTTTCTATAACGTAAACATCAACGACTGGTGCGTTGAAAGCGGCGATTTTGACATCCTCGTGGGCGCATCAAGTGCCGATATCAGACTTTCTGCAACAGTCAACGTAAAAGCAGAGGCAGTTGACATCCCCGATTATTCATCGGTTGCTCCTCTTTACTACACTGGCGATGTTCAGAACGTTCCCGATGATCAGTTCATCGCTGTTCTCGGCAGAGAGCTTCCCCCCGCAACATATGACCCCAACAGAAAACTCGGCATCTGCGACACCTTTGAGAGCTGTGCACACACAAAGAACGGTGCAAGATTCTATAAGCTCCTCACCACAGTTGTTCCCGCAGGCTTTGCTCAGGCAATCGCTCTCCAGACTCCGTTCCGCGATTTCATCAGTATGAGCGGCGGTGTTATGAGCGAGGATATGGCAGACGGCCTTGTTAAGTGGATCGCAGGTGAAAAAGGCGGCATACGCAAGATTCTCAAGGGTATCCCCGGCGCAATCGCAGGCATCGGTCCTCTTCTTAAGAACATCTAAAAAATCATATGCCCGAAAGAAAATCTTGTCTTTCGGGCATTCGGATTTAAAAGGAAAGGCGGAAAAATAATGAAAGAAAAGAAGTTTCCGGTCAAAGTGATAAGCATTCTGCTTTCACTCGCAATTCTCATCGCATGTCTGCCGATGGCAGTAAGTGCAAACACCGCTTCGATACGCTTCGGGGTTGTTACCGACATTCACTACTATGCCGATTCGCTCAAAGGCGACAGAGGCGAAGAGTGGAAAACATTCGTCAAAAACAAGCATAAGATGTATGACGAAAACAATTCTCTCATCGATAATGCACTTGACGGCGTTATGAGAAATGCTGTTGAAGGCGGTGCAACATACCTTCTCGTTCCCGGCGACCTGACAAAAGACGGCGAGCTTGAAGGCCACAAGGCTCTTGCAGAAAAATTCAGAGCTTTTGAAGCAGAAACCGGCATTCCTGTTTTCGTTATTCCCGGTAATCACGATATCAACAACAGCAATGCCTGCACTTTTGAAAATGGCACTCAGGAAGACGCAGAACCCACCTCACCCGAGCAGTTCAGAGAAATCTATGCAGAATTCGGTTATGATGAGGCAGACAGCGTTTTCGTTCCCGAAGAGGGAAAGAAAGGCGGCATGCTTTCATATGCAATCACCCTCGGAGAATACAGACTCATTGCTGTTGACTCCTGTATGTACAGCGAGGATAACGGCGCAGAGGGTAACGAGCACATGACTGACGGCAGAATTGCCGATGGTCTGCTTGACTGGGTTGTTGCTGAGTGCGAAAAAGCAGAGGAACAGGGTCTTACCGTTGTCGGTATGCAGCATCACAACCTCATCCCCCATATGGACATTGAAGAAGCAACATTCTGGCCCTTCGTTGTTGAGGAATGGGAAAAGATTGCCGATGCATATGCTGACGCAGGTATGAACTACATCTTCACCGGTCATCTTCACACAAACGACGTTGTTTCTTATGTTTCCGATAACGGCAAAACAATCTATGATATCCTCACACCGACTCTCACAGGCTTCCCCAACAGCTACAGAATCGCCGATTTCACAACCGACGGCAAAAACACTGACCTCGATATGAAGCTCATGGAAATCGACAAATATCAGAATGTTGTTTCGGATGACGGTGTTGTTTACGAAAAACCGTTCAAATATACATATTCATTCGGCAGAACCTTCGGTGAAGGCGGAGTCAAAGCTCTTATTATGGACTCGCTTGCTCCTTTGATTACCGATATTTTCGCGGACATTGCCGCTGAGGGCGGTCTTGTGAAATATCTTGCATCGGTCGGGCTTGACCTTGAAGCACTTATTGCAGGCGCACTCGGCACAAACGGTCTTGCGCTCGGCCCCGTTGAAATTCTGACCGTCAGCGGCAATGTTATGGGATTCCTCAATGACTTCGGCGCACAGATTGATGAAGTATACATCAGTCAGCCCGAGCTTACCGTTGAAAAGATTGAAGCAATCGTTGACAAACTCCTTGCATTCAAGGTCAGCGACAAACCTGCAACATATAACAAAGAGCTTCTCGGCTTCGAAATCAACGAAGAATACTGCACCCTCGCCGATGCGGCGGTTTCAGTAATGCTCAACTTCTATAGCGGTGATGAGGACATCAGCAATATGCCCTGGATTGCCGACACACTCGAAGGCTTCGACAGCGGCGTTCTCGCAGAGCAGTTCTTCAATCTTCTTCTCGGCATTGTCAGAGATGACCTCGTCAAGAACGAAATCCTCGCTAACCTCGATTTCAATCCCGGTGAACTCTTCCCGAAGGGAACACTTTTCTATGTTTTCGGCGCAATTCTTCAGGAAGGCGTTGAGCTTCTTCTCGGAGAAGACAACAGCTTCCTCAATCTCGTTGAGTCCGTGCTTTCAATTCCTCTTGTTCCCGAAGAATACAGCTCGATCGATTCGATTATCAATACCCTTCTCGGTGAATATATAACCTTCAGCCAGTATCAGGCATGGGGCGGTACAATCGCATGGATGCTCGGCTCACTCTGCATCGACAGCAACCCCGAAGTCGGATCGTAGCCATGTCGTT
>JAZNHM010000086.1:0-5252 GCA_045576955.1 Acutalibacteraceae bacterium
CGAAAGCTTATCCACTTCATCAAGAAGAATAAGCGGATTGCTTGTGCCCGCCTGCTGCATTGCATTTATGATTCTGCCCGGCATAGAGCCGATATATGTTTTTCTGTGACCTCTGATTTCTGCTTCGTCCTTGACGCCGCCAAGCGAAATTCTTACGTATTCTCTTCCCGTTGCAGATGCAATTGAGCGTGCAACCGAGGTTTTGCCGACTCCCGGAGGACCCGCAAGGCAGATAATCTGACCTTTGATATCGGGTGCAAGCACACGCACGGCAAGATATTCGAGAATTCTCTTTTTGATTTTGTCAAGTCCGTAATGGTCACGTTCAAGAATTTTTCTTGATTTTTCAATATCCGTATTTTCATCCGAAAATTTATTCCACGGAAGCGAAAGGCAGGTTTCAATATAGTTTCTGCTGACTGCAGCTTCGGGTGACTGCGGAGAATATTTCTCGAGTCTGTCGCATTCCTTGAAAAGCTTTTCCTTGACTTCATCGGGTGCCTTCATAAAGAAAATGGTTTCTCTGAATCTGTCAAGCTCCTCTTCCTGCGAAACTCCGCCGCCAAGCTCCTGCGAAATAACCTTCATCTGCTCGCGAAGATAATATTCACGCTGATTCTTATCAATTGCCTCCTGCACCTTGTCGCCGATATCGGCTTCGATTGCAAGAAGATTGCTTTCGTTTGTGAGAAGCACACAAAGCTCCTCGAGTCTTCTTATCGGATTGATAACAGAAAGGATGCTCTGTCTGTCCTCATATTCAAGCATTATGTTGCCTGCAATATAGTCTGCAAGTTCGCCTGCTTTTGTTTTCTGAAGGACACTCGTCACAAGGTCTGCGGGCATCTGCGGAGCGCAGTCCGAATAATCGGCAAAAATATCCTTTGTGTGTCTGACAAGAGCCTTTTCGTAGTCAATGTTATCTTTCTTTACGGCAGGCTCTTCAATCGGGAATATCATCGCTTTGAGATGATTCCCTTTTTCATTGTCAAAGCCCTGAACAAGCCTTGCTCTGTAAAGACCCTCAACCGCAACACGGACATTACCGCTCTTTCCGGGAAGCTTGAGCACCTGCTTTACACTTGCAACAACACCGATTTCATAAAGCTCGTTATAATCGGGGTCATCAACGCTGATATCTTTCTGAGTAACAAGAAAGATTTCCTGATCCGTATCCATAGCCTTTTTAAGAGCGTTGATAGACTTTTCTCTTCCCACATCAAAGTGAATAAACATATCGGGAAAAACTACCAGACCGCGCAAAGCCACGGTTGGCATCACCCTTAATTTTTCTTCTTTTGTCATATAATAACTCCTTTTTCACCGCACCATCCGTCTGCGGCTGAAGCGACTTAATATTTAAAAATAAATTTTCTTAGTCTAATATTATATATTATAAATGTAAATCCGTCAACACCGCCGTATGAACAATAATAATATGAAATGAAAAATAAGTGTGAACAAAACAAAGAGCCGCCGCGAAACGCGACAGCTCCCGATAAACCGAAGTTTACTTATTTCATACCGTTTTCATAGGCTTCGATCATCTTCTTGCTCGTTTGACCCGCAGAATTTTCAGAGCTCGAAACCGTTGATATTCCTTGATTTTTTGTGTGGCTGTCAGATACGGACTTCATTTGTCCCACGTGACGTCTGAACTTTTCCAGGTATTTTTCCGTTGATTCTCCTGAGAAAATCTTGATGCTTAACTTCATCGTATTCTCATCAACGGGAGTCACATAAATCTTATCTATATAGGTATCAACGAATTCTTTTGAAATAATTCCTTTTCTTGCATCAGACTGAGCTGCGGCAATCGCACTGCGAACGGCATTGATGTGTTTTTTGAATTCTTCGCTTGATTCAAGTGTTTCTGAAAGCTCTTTAATCAGTTCTTCCGCTTCTTTGATTTCCTGATTGCACTGCTCTGTCATCTCAAAGAAATCTCTGTCGGTAATCTGACCTGCAACATTGAATTCAAGCAGCTTTGCTTTTTTCTGCAAAGCAAAATCTATCTTCTTTTCGAGTTCTTTTATTCTTTTAGGTAATTTCCCGTTATCAGTCATTTCTGCGTAATCACGCAAATATTCTTCAACAAGTGCATCGGCGTTTGCTTTTGTATCACGGAAAACTTCAAAAAGAACCGGTTTAATTTCTTCTTCATAAATTGCGAACGATGCGCAGGAATCCGAACCGCCTTTGATTTTGCCGGAGCAAATCCATTTACTGTTTTTGTTTCCGCTTCTGTCTTTGGATTCACGGCGGTAATATGCCGTTCCGCAGTCCATACAGAAAAGTTTACCCGTCAACAGATTTGCATGGTTACAAATGCCCTGACGTGCTTTTACATCTTCACTTCTTCTTCGAAGAATCACATTTGCCTTATCCCATAATTCTTCCGAAACGATGGCAGGCACAATTTCACCTGTTTCATCTTTGAACATAACCCATTCTTCAGGTGGCAGGAACTTCTGCTTCTTTGTGAACATATCAACAACACGAACCTTGTTGCCGACATAGTATCCCTTGTACTTGGGATTTGAAATCATATTTGACATTGTTGAGTGAGCGATTTTATTGCCCTTGTTATTACGGTATCCCTTGTCCCAGAAAATCGTTTCAATCTGCTTCATGCTGTATTGATCGGTTGCATAAAGTTCGAACAACTCTCTTACCATTTCTGCCTGTTCTTCGTCGATAACAAGCCTTTTATCAAGCTTCTTGTAGCCGAAGATATTGCTGTTGCCAAGAACAACATTTGACTTGATTGCCTGCTGATGACCGAATTTAACTCGGCTCGAAAGCTTGCGGAGTTCTTCCTGCGCAATTGAGGACATAATCGAGAGTCTGAGTTCGCTGTCTTCTTCAAGGGTATTTATGTTGTCATTCTGAAAGAATACGCCGACGCCGTATCCGAGGAGCTGACGGGTAAACTGAATTGAATCGAGAGTATTTCTTGCAAAACGTGAGATTTCTTTGGTGATAACCAAATCGAATTTTCCGTCTGCCGCATCATCTATCATTCTGTTGAAATTCTCTCTTTTCTTAACAGAAATACCCGACAGACCCTCGTCAATGTAACCCGGCACAAAAGTCCAGGGAAGATGCTTACGGATAAAATTCTCGTAAAAGCTAACCTGATTGCCGAGCGAATTAAGCTGTTCATCGCTGTCCGTCGAAACACGGGCATAATATGTTACCCTGAGCGGAATCTCATATATGCTTTTCATTCTCATTTGCATTCTAACGCTATGTATATCCATTTATCTACAATCCCTCCAAATTGAACATGATTTCGTTAAATCATTATCTATATATTAGCAGAAACACAAAAGAAAATCAAGAGCGAATTTTATCTTGACTGGTTTGACGGCTTACGGGAATGAATCTTGTTTGCCATTCGGTTTCTTTCAGATTCGCTTATCAGACCTTTTCCGTAAAGAGTATCGTTGAAATAAATGAGCCAAAGCTTTTCAATAACACTTTGTTTTTCTGCTTCACTCATCTTTCTGCCTGAATTCTGTTCGTTATTTATTTCCATAAGCCATCTCCTTCCTTTTTAATGTTGTTTGCCAAAATCTTCTGTTTATTCTTACGAATTTTTCAATCTCCTTTTCAGTTAACATTGTTGTGATACGCAAACTCTGCCGAAACCGAGCTTGCCATTGTGGATGGTGCGTTATACAAAGCAGATATGAGATATGATTTTATGTTTTTGATTTTTGTTGTGGAACTTTCAATGCAGCCGATGACGTATTCAATATGCTCCGATGAAAGTTTTTTGAACCGTGAAATAACAACCTCTCTCGGGAAATCACTTCCGCCGATTCTGACGGTAGGCGTTGTTCCCGACATAACATCTGCCATTATGAGAATAATTTCTCTGACCATTTCGGCATCGCCGTTGATACAGTCATATTCAATCTGTTCTTCAATACTTTCTATCAGCTCATCATAACTGATAGATGGATTGATGTAGATGATATTATTATTATTCTCTTTATTATAGATAGAGTTCGATTCTGATACTTCACGAAGTTCGGTTTTAACACTTTCAGAAGTTTGATTTTGATACTTGTCAGGTTCGATTTTGAGCATTGACAAAGCCGACGGTGCAATTATTATTTTTGAAGGCTTTCCGCAGCCGTCACGGTACTTTTCTATCAGACCCGAATTCTGCAATTCTTTGAGAAGTCTTACCGCCTTTGCACGGGCACAGCCGAGCTTTTCGCATATTTCATTTATTGTGTAGACTACAAAAATATTGCCGTAGGAATCGGTGAATCTGTCTGCATTTATTTCCGACAGTCCCGTTCGATCAAGTATCATGGCAAAAAGCAATTTTGCATCAACTGACAAATCAGAAAACAAAGATGAATCAATCAGCGCTCTGGGAAACTTCAGAAATGAAAACTGTTCCCTATCGCTCAATAAATCACCCCGACTTTCTGCCAAGACCGACTTTCTTTGCTCGCTCTCTTGCGGCATCAATTTGTTCCTGCGATTTCGGTGGTCTGAGGCTGATTGAAATGCAAGACTTTTTGATTGCGTACATAACACCGCCGTATTGGTCTGTATTTTCGTGTCTTGCAGCTTCGGGGTATTTCTCTGCAAACTTAATTAAACGGCGTTTAAATGGCTTGTTACAGGTAAAAACGGAGTATTCATCCGTATCTTGATTGGTGAGCAGTATTGTTTCCTGCTCATATTTGGTTAATTTTTTCATCGTTTTCCTTTCTGTGATTTAAAAAATCAGATGAAACCGTACGATTTCTTAATTGTTGGCTTATGAATGATACTATACCTTCGGGGCGTGCACTCCCCGAAAAAGTATGTTGCGTAACTTTAAAAATGACCGTAGATTTTATGATTTCCTCCCTTCAGAATGAGTTTTTGATGTAAGCATTATTCCGGATATAACGCCTGCATTTTTATTTTTACATAAGTGCAGATGCACAAATGTTCGTTGATTGGTTTTAAAATTAAGTCCGTTCCGAATCGGAGGGACTTGGTTTATTTAATGTTAGCATATATTTCAGGATTTGTCATAACACTCCGTGTTATGTTGTCAAAAAAACTCATCACAAATCAGAAACACGTTGATATATAACGATTTCAGGGTTTGAAATTAAGCCTTTGTTTTTAATCACAAAATATGAAAAGTGAGAATAAGCGAGAAAAGCAAAGAAAACAAGAGTTCTTATAACACGCTGTGTTACAAAATATTTTATTTTCTCTCTTTTGCACAAAAT
>JAZNHM010000087.1:0-21892 GCA_045576955.1 Acutalibacteraceae bacterium
AAATGATTGACCAAAGAACATTGGCGTACATTAACCTGTACGGCGTGCTGGGTACTCTTGAAAATCTCTGCGAGCTTGCTCCCGAGGCAAAGAGTATTCTCACCAACAAAAAGCCCATTTCAGTCGGCTTTGAAGTTAAGGGCGGCCCCAGCGCTACCATCACCTTCAAAAACGGCAAATGCAGAATGGAGCAGGGCTGCGCAAAATGCGACGTTAAGCTCCCCTTCAGCTCATGCGAAAAGTTCAACGGACTTATTGACGGAACGGTTACCCCCATCCCCTCAAAGGGCTTCCTTCACATCAAGTTCCTTCTGAACGATTTCACAAAGCTCACTGACTTGCTTACTAAGTATATGAGACCCGACCCCGCTGACCTTGAGGACCCCGATTTCTTCAGAATCAGCACTCTGCTTCTGCTTAACACAATCACCGTTGCAATCGCTCAGATCGGTAACAACGATGAAATCGGCAAAGCATCGGCAAAGTACATGGTTGACGGTGAAATTTCCGTTAGTATCAAAGATTGTGCTTCAACAACAGTCAGAGTTAAAGACCACAGACTTCTCGGCATCAAGAAACCCAGCGAAAACCCCAGAGCAATCATGGAATTCTCAAGCATCGAGCTTGCAAGAGCCCTGTTTGACGGTAAGGTTAACGCAGTTGCCTGCGTAGGTACAGGCGACATCGTTATGAAGGGTATGATTTCTATGATTGATAACCTCAACAGAATTCTTGACAGAGTTGCTCTGTATCTTGCATAAGGAGGAAGAGAAATGAGCATGAAGATTAATACACACGCAAAGAGCGCAGAGCTCTTCCAGAGAGCAGCGAAGGTTATCCCCTCGGGTCTTTACGGCCACCAGGGTCCCGCAGAAGGCTGCTGCATCCCCGTTTCCGCTTACCCTCTTTTCAGCCAGAAAGCACAGGGTACATATTTCTGGGATGTTGACGGAAATAAATATATCGACTATATGTGCGCATACGGCCCCAACGTTCTCGGTTATAACGACCCCGACGTTGACAAGGCTGTTATGGAGCAGATGAAGATTGAAAACTGCGTTACCGCTCCCTCAACAAAGATTATCGAATTTGCAGAGCTTATGGTTGATACCGTTGCTTCCGCAGACTGGGCATTCTTTGCAAAGAACGGCGGCGACACAACAACTGCGGCTATCATGACCGCAAGAGCCGCTACCCACAGAAAGAAGATTATCTTCGTTAAGGGTTACTACCACGGCGTTGCTCCCTGGTGCCAGAAGGTTGACTATCCCGGCGTTATCCCTGAGGATGTTTCCAACAACCTTTATGTTGACTGGAACGACTTTGAGCAGCTTGAAAGAGTTGTTGCTGAGAACGAAGGCGAAATCGCTGCATTCATCTCAACTCCCTATATGCACGGCAACTTCCTTGATAACATTCTCCCCGCAGAAGGTTATTGGCAGAAAGTACGCAAGCTCTGTACCGACAAGGGCATCGTTCTTATCGTAGACGACGTTCGTTGCGGTTTCAGACTTGACCTTGCAGGCTCCGACCATCACTACGGCTTTGAAGCTGACCTCATCTGCTTCTGTAAGGCTCTCGCAAACGGCTGGAACGTTTCGGCTCTTTGCGGTAAGGATTGGCTCAAGGGCGCAATCAGCGGTCTTTCATACACAGGCAGCTACTGGATGAGCGCAGTTCCCTTTGCAGCAGCCATCGCTTGTATCAACAAGATGAAAGAAATCGACCTTCCCAAGATTTGCCTCGACAAGGGCACAATGCTCTGCGACGGTCTTAAGGCTGCGGCTGCAAACAACGGCTTCAACCTCAACGTTTCGGGTGAGCCCGCACTCTTCTATCTGATGCTCAAGGATGACGATTCGCTCATGCTTCATCAGGAATGGATTGCAGAGGTTGTCAAGAGAGGCGTTTATATGACCAACCACCACAACCACTTCATCAATGCGGCACTCTCCGACGAAGACATCAAGCACACAATCGAAGTTGCTGAAGACGCATTCAAGGCAGTACGCAAGAATCACCCCGAACTCGGCTGATTTTATTTGGAATTGTAGGGCGGGATGTCCGCATCCCCCCGTTAATTTTACAATCATTAAGGAGGAATCTCTTATGGCATTAACCAAGCAGGAATGGCTCGAGCTTGAAAAGCAGGCATATGAGCTTCGTAAGCTTTGCCTTGACACCACCTATTGGGCAGGCAGTGCTCACATCGGCGGCGGCATGAGCGTTATGGATATGCTCGCCATTCTCTATTACAAGTACATGAAGTACGACGTTGCAAACCCCCAGTGGGAAGACAGAGACCGTTTCATTCTCAGTAAGGGTCACGCAGGCGTTGCTCTTGCAAGCCTTGTCTGCCACGTCGGTTTTGACGACAAAGAAAAGCTCAAGACTTTTAACCTCAGCAACTCAACAATGGGTATCCATCTTGACTCAAACAAGGTTAAGGGTATTGACGCTTCAACAGGCTCACTCGGTCACGGTCTTTCAATCGCTCTCGGTACTGCTCTTGCAGCAAAAGTGCTCGGTAAGGACTATATGACATACTGTATCCTCGGCGACGGCGAATGCGACGAAGGCTCAAACTGGGAAGCAGGTATGGCTGCTGCACACT
The DNA here is from genome assembly GCA_045576955.1 of Acutalibacteraceae bacterium. Classification (GTDB taxonomy): domain Bacteria; phylum Bacillota; class Clostridia; order Oscillospirales; family Acutalibacteraceae; genus CAG-177. Next base: position 2,615 of record JAZNHM010000087.1, read on the forward strand.
TCAAGGCAGACAACCTCATTGCTTTTGTTGACAGAAACAAGTGCATGATCGACGGTCCTACCGAAGAAGTTATGAAGCTTGAACCCCTTGCTGACAAGTGGCGCTCCTTCGGCTTCGAGGTTATCGAGGTTGACGGTCACAACATGAACGCTCTTTCAGAGGCTATTGATGCTGCTCTTGCAATCAAAGAAAAGCCCGTTATGATTATCGCTGACACTATCAAGGGTGCAGGCGTTGATTACATGGAAGGCGACTACAAGTGGCACTACGGCGCACTTAACGAAGAAAAATATGAGCTTGCAAAGGCAAGCCTTGAAAAGTACTATGCAGCACGTGTTGCACGTGCAGAAAAGGAGGGCATCTGATTATGGCAGGAGGACTGACTTATACCGCTACCGAATCAACCGCTTTCTCAACGGCTGAAATTTACGGTAAGGCTCTTTGCGAGCTTGGCGAAAAGCATCCCGAGGTTGTTGCTCTCACAGCTGACCTTGGCAAATCAACAAAAATCGGTATGTTCGGCGAAAAATTCCCCGACAGATACTTCAACGTAGGTATTGCTGAGCAGAATATGTTCGGTATGGCTGCAGGTATGGCAAGAGCAGGACTTGTTCCTTTCCTTTCCACCTTCTCGGTTTTCGCTTCTCTCAGAAGTGCCGACCAGCTTCACACCGACATCTGCTACCAGAACGTTAACGCAAAAATCATCGCTACCCACGCAGGCACATCATTCGGTCAGGCAGGTTCAACTCACCACGCTATCTGCGATATGGCAGTTGCACGTTCAATCCCCAACCTCACCGTTATCTGCCCTGCTGACGGTCTTGAAACATACAACGCAGTTCACGCTGCATACGATAACTTCGGACCTTACTACATCCGTATCAACAGAGGATTTGACCGTGTTCTTTACGAATCAAGCGACTACGGCTTCGAGGTTGGTAAGGCTGTAACAATCAACGAAGGCTCCGATATCACAATCATCGCTTGCGGCTCATGCGTATTCCAGGCATATCAGGCTGCAAAGTTCCTTGAGGTCAACGACGGTCTTAAGGTAAGAGTTCTCAATATGCACACCATCAAGCCCATCGATAAGGAAGCTATCGTTAAGGCTGTTATGGAAACCCGCCGCATCATCACCGCAGAAGACCACAACATCCTCGGCGGTCTTGGCTCAGCTGTTGCTGAGGTTATCGTTGAAGCCGGTAAGGGCTGTGCATTCAAGCAGCTCGGTATCCCCGACAAGTTTGCTCCCATCGGTCTTCACGAGGACATTATGTCAACACTCGGCATCGACCAGAACGGTATCATCGCTGCTGTTCGTGAAGTTATGGGTAAGGACTTCGAACTCGACGACGACTGGGACGACGAAGCATAATTTGAGTTATTTCCACTTTCTCATTCGGTCGTGTATAAAAGATACACTTCCCTCACTGCAAAAGCGAAAATAATCTCAAATCCGCAAAAAACAAGCGAAAGGAATGATTGATATGCCTTCAAGAGAAGACTATTTGACCAATAAAATTTTCCTTTGTGCCGTTCTTCCTCTTATCAAGACAATTGCAATGGATGACCCCAAGCTTGCAAAGAAATTCGAGCACGCTCACGCAGTTATCCAGGTCAGCGCAAAAGACCCCGAGTCACCCGACGGCAAGTTCTCAACACATTTTGTTGTTAACAGCGGCGAATGGCTCTGCCACGCAAACAAGGTTGCTACCAACGCTGACATTGAGCTTGAGTTCAAGAATATTGAAACAATGAACGCATTCTTCAAAGGAAAAATCGGCCCCGCAACCCTTCCCGCAATGAAGGGCGTTGCAAAGAAACCCGCTGTTTTCCTCGCTTTTATGATGACTCTTCTCAAGATGTCATCTCTCCTCACAGCTACCGAAGCTCCCGAGGACGAAGAAGCAAAGAAACTCCTTGTTAAGTGCTATTTCTACCTGCTTTCAAGCGGTATCAGCACACTCAACAAACAGGCTCACGAGGAAATCCACAACTGGACTCTCAAGAGCCCCGACAGAGTTTATGCCTGGGCAGTTAACGGCTATCCCGAAATCTCAGCTTACATCCGCATTAAGGGAGGTAAATCAAAGGCAGGCAGAGGCGTTTACAAGCGTGCTCTCCCCTTCTTCACAATGAGATTCGACAGCCTTGACAGCGCACTCGGCATTCTTATGGGCACCGCAGATATGCTCGAATTCACAAAGACCGGCAAGCTTATTATGGACGGTGCACCCGAATTCGGCGCAGAAATCGGTAACTATATGATGATGGTCGGCGACTACGCAAGATAAAACATAAAATCAACGGGACGGTGCAAATGCATCGTCCCGTTATTTTTTATTTCTTATTCACTTTCGGGATTATCAGACATCCCGCAATAACCGCAACCGCCGCAACAACCGCAACGATAACCCATACCATCGGCTGGCTGCCCGTATCGGGTGCGGAAACTGAATCGGGAGATGCCGCAAATGCGCTGAATGCCGCGGTAACAACGCCGAGAACCATTATTGCGCAAAGCACGATTGCAACTATTCTTACTATTATATTATTCTTTTTCATTATATTAACACCTCATATTTTCAGCAGAACTTTCATAGCATCACCGATATCGGCGGCAAGCTTCTCTGCGCCTTCCTTTGTTTTGTCACAGCCTGTGATATATACTTTGATTTTCGGCTCCGTGCCGGAGGGTCTGACTATTGCAAAATTGCCGTCGGGCAATGTGTAGGCAAGAATATTTGATTTTGAAAGTCCGATTTCTCTTTCTTCGCCCGTTGCGGTGTCGGTAATCGTGCCTTTGTCAAAATCATAAACCTCAAGCACTTTTAATCCTGCAAGCTCCTTCGGCGGATTCTCTCTCGTTTCCGCCATAATTTCCGACATCTTAACCATTCCGCTTGCACCTTCGAAAACGAAGTTATAAAGCCGGTCAACATAGACGCCGAATTCACCGTAAATATCATCGAGAACATCAACAAGTGTCTTGCCCATGCTCTTATAATAAGCCGCCATTTCGCAGACCATAAGCGATGCGGAAACGCCATCCTTATCCCTTGCGTGAGTGCCAATAAGATAGCCGTATGCCTCTTCAAACCCCATAATGAATCTGTGTTCGTCGCCCGTTTTTTCAAGATTCGAAATGAATTCTCCGACGTATTTGAAGCCCGTCAGCACATCAACAACCTTGCATCCGTATTTTGCGGCAACCCTTGTGATAAGCGGGGTTGAAACGAACGATTTTGTCATAAAGGATTTTTCGGGAAGCGTACCATTTTCTTTTCTTTGCGAAAGCATGTATTCTGCAAGCAAAACGCCCACATCGTTGCCCGAAAGAAGAACATATTCGTCGCCCGTCAGCACGGCAATGCCGACTCTGTCGCAGTCGGGGTCGGTTGCGAGAAGCAAATCCGCTTTTTCTTCTTTTGTCATCTCGAGTGCACACTCAAAAACCTGCCTGATTTCGGGGTTGGGGTAGGGGCAGGTCGGAAAGGTTCCATCGGGCATTTCCTGCTCTTTGACAACTCTGACATTCTTGAATCCCGCTCTGTCGAGAACTGTTCTGACGGGAATATTTCCCGTGCCGTTGAGCGGTGTGTAGATTATTTTCAAATCGCGTGCATCGGGGTTAATCGGTCTTTGCATCACGAGTGAATAAAATTCTTCTGCAACTTCGTCGGGGATATATTCGATAAGTCCGTTTTTCATCGCCTCATCAAACGGAACTCGCTTTATATCCTCAAACATATCAACCTTCTGAATGAATCCGTAGGTTGCAAGCGCCGCCTCATCGGTCATCTGATAACCCGAGGGGTCATAGCACTTGAATCCGTTGTATTTCGAGGGATTGTGGCTTGCGGTGATAACGATTCCGCTGTCACACTCAAGACGTCTGATAGCATATGATAACATCGGAGTCGGCATAAGCGTCGAAAAAATATATGCTTTGACTCCGTTTGCGGCAAGCACCTCGGCGCATTGTTTTGCAAAAACGTCAGAATTTATTCTTGAATCATAGCCGATTGCAACGCTCGGATTTTCGCACTTGCTGTTGAGATAATCCGCAAGACCTTGCGTTGCCTGGCAGACGGTGTAAGTGTTCATTCTGTTTGTGCCTGCACCGAGCACGCCTCTGAGCCCCGCCGTGCCGAATTCAAGATTTCTGTAAAAACGGTCGAGAATCTCTTCGTCATTGACCTTTACGGCAAGAAGCTCCGCGTTGATTTCGGGGTTATCCGCTGTTTTTTCAACCCAGAGGTCATAAAGCATTTTCACATCATTCATAGCCGCTCTCCTTTTCTGTAGTCTGTTCTGTTTTATATTTTACCCACTTTTTATTTTATTGTCAATCTTCGCAAAACATTCTTTTTGTTGACTAAAAATTTCTTGTTTGCTATAATAAATTAAATATCGCTATTTTGGGGTGAAGAAAATGACGGCTTTTCAGCTTATGATTAACAAAATTCTCTCGCTTATTTTTGCGGTTCTGCTTATTCCTTTTACCGTTCTTACCCACGGAATTGACCTCATTTCTGCAGACGGGCGCACCGATACGGAAAAAACAAACATCGTCGGCATCGGCGCATATTTTCATTCTCAGGGTATGACATCGGACGGTGAAACTCTTTATTTTTCATCGAAAACAACGCTCATCCGCACCGAGGGCGATGCAAAGACTCTCATCAACGCAAATTATTTTGCCATCCCCGATGAACTCAAAGACCTCGGCATTGCTCACATCGGCGGACTGAGCTATTATAACGGTTATATCTATGCGGGTCTTGAGGACAGCAAGGTGTGGGATTATCCGATAGTCGGCGTTTACGATGCCGAAAGTCTTGAACTTGTTGATTATTACATTCTCGATACTGAAATGATAACCCGCGGACTTCCCTGGGTCTGTGTCAATCCCGAAAATGGTTATCTTTACTGCACCGACCACTCTAAAGACCCCACAAAGCTTCTTGTTTACGACACCGCAAACAAAATGAGCTTTGTCAAAGAAGTTGCCCTCGAAGAATCACCCTATGCAATTCAGGGTGCGGAATTCTACGGCGGCACAATCTACGCCGCAACAAATAACGACACCCAGGCGATTTATACAATCAACCCCAACACCGGCGAAGTTGAAAAGCTCTTTGACCGCAATCTCACCTCGGGCAGTGAGGGCGAGGGTATGACTTTTATGGTTAAAGACGGAAAGCCCGTTCTTGTTGCTATGGATATGGGTCCCTTGTTCATAAACGCATTTGTGCGCGAATATGATTTTAAATAATGTAAACATATGAAAGAGGAGATAATTATGAAAGGCAAAGGTTTAACTATCGTTGTTGCAGGCGTTGCGGCGGCTATGGTATGCATAGTTGCTGTGCTTGCTGTAAGAATGAATTCGGGCAATAATATGCCCGTTGCAACCAACCCGACGGATTCCTATATGCAGGAAACTTACACCGTTTATCCTGACGAAAAATTCCCTTCCATGCCTGATTATTCAATGGAAAATCCGTATTTTTCGTCACAGATTCCCGCAACCGAAACTTTCACTCAGCTTCAGTCACAGACCGAAGCTTCAAGTGTTGCTCAGACTGAAAACTCAACAGCCGAATCAACCGTGCCTCAGAGCGAAACAACAACTCTGACCGAGAAAATGACGGAACTCGTAACCGTCATTACCAATGCAGCATTCAAGGAGGTTTTCACTCTTCCCAAGGCGCCCAAATACATTCCGCCTCAGGCAAGCTTTGACTACGAAAAGGTCAACCTTGCATCCTACCGCTACGACGGCGACGGCAACTTCTATTATACCGATGACAAGGAGTGCTGGCAGAAGAATTTCGGCTTCAACGAAGTCTATGACAAATTTGCTCCGCTCTCTGTTATGTATTATGACACAGTCAGAACAACCTTTGTCTACGGCGGCAAAGAGTGGATGGTTCAGATGTGGAAAGGTCAGTACGGTATGGTGTTTGTCGGCGGCGAGGTTGGCGTTTACACAAGAGATATCGGCAGCGGCGGCTCTCACTATGTATGCGCCGATAAGGAAGACTGGCTCAATATGGAAATGGCATTTATGTGGGATGAATACTCCGACGGCAATTACAGAGCCGTTTTCAACCGCGACTACGAAAAATATTGGTGGTGCACAGGCTTTGTTGTCGGTTTCCCCAACGGCAGTCTGAGAAAAACTCTCAAGGAATTCCGCCTTGTTCATCACATCACATTCAAGGATACCGAAATGGCAAATGCTTTCTGCGAAGCATTTGAAGCAAACGGATTCACACGCGTTTCAAAGCTCGATAATAACGCTCCCGATACCTTTGTTCAGGTCGGACCCGATGTCGGCTTTGTATGGCAGAATATAAATCACAAATAATATGAGAAGCGAAAAAACAAGAATCGAACTGACCAACATGGTCATGATTGAAAATAAGCAAACGGGTAAAGTGCTCGTACAGGAAAGACTCAAAAGCTGGACGGGACTCTCCTTCCCCGGCGGTCATGTTGAACCGGGAGAAAGCTTTGTTGACTCCGCCGTCAGAGAGGTAAAGGAAGAAACAGGGCTTGATGTCCGCAATCTCCAGACCTGCGGTGTTATCCATTGGGTACACAAAACACGTAAGGACAGATACATCGTTTTTCTTTACAAGACAAACGATTTCAGCGGTGAGCTTCTTGAAGCAACCGATGAGGGCAGAGTTTTCTGGATTGACCCCGAGGAACTGAAAACAAAAAATCTTTCCTCAAATTTTGCAAACTATTTGCCGATGTTCTTCGGTGAAAACAGCTCCGAAGCCTTCGGCTCGTGGTGCGAAGATGAGCCTGATGTGTTGGTTTATAAATAATAAAAACGAAGTTCAGATGTAATTTCTGAACTTCGTTGATTTTTGTTATTTTTTGGGGAACACGAGAAAATTTGTTGCAGTTTCAACATTGATGAGTCTGCAGAGAATATCCGAAATATCCTCAACTGTTTCAACCATTCCGTTATCAAACCAGCGTTTGAAAACCGCAAGAACCGCGCCAACATAGAACTGAACGGCATATTTGCCCGCCCTCTCTTCGATTGCAACGGGGAAATAATTATAAATTCTGTCGCCAAGCATATCGGTCAGTCTGTGACCGAGACCAGCATCATAAATCGCCTTGATAACATCTGCGTTTTCCTGAAAAAACTCCGAAATAATCATTATCATTCCGCGCAGATCGTTTGCACTTTCACCGTGAAGCTCTTTTAAAAGCTGCTTTTCACGGTCAGTAAGATGATTTATCAGAATATCGTCCTTACTTTTGTAGTTGCGGTAATAAGCCATTCTCGACACTCCCGCAAGAGCGGTGATATCTGTTATCGAGATGCTCTGATAGCTTTTTGTTTCCATAAGTCTGAGCAAAGCGGTAACAATGCACTCCTTTGTCAGAACGTTAACTTCATTGACCCTTTCCATTACAAATCCCTTCGTTTTGTAACATTTTCCATATTTATTGTTATTTGTTGATGATTTATTCATAAACTAATGTTACAATCGTTACTGTTACAAGTGTAACATTGAAATTTTGCTTTGTCAAGAGGTATTTTTATGCTGAAACTGAAAAATATCGTTAAGGAATATCCTACGGGCGACACTAAAGTCGTCGCTCTCAAGGGTATCAATATTGAGTTCCGCAGAAACGAGTTTGTTTCCATCCTCGGTCATTCGGGTTGCGGTAAAACAACTCTGCTCAACATCATCGGCGGTCTCGACCAATATACATCAGGTGACCTGATTATTGAAGGAAAATCCACCAAGGATTTCAAGGACGGCGATTGGGACGGCTACCGCAACCACTCCGTCGGATTCGTTTTCCAAAACTATAATCTTATCCCCCACCAGAGCGTGCTTTCAAACGTTGAGCTTGCACTTACTCTTTCAGGCGTTTCAAAGAGTGAAAGAAAGCAAAGAGCAAAGGAAGCTCTCGAAAAGGTCGGTCTCGGCGACCAGCTTAACAAGAAGCCCAATCAGATGTCGGGCGGTCAGATGCAGAGAGTTGCAATTGCAAGAGCTCTTGTCAACAACCCCGAAATTCTTCTTGCCGACGAGCCCACAGGCGCTCTTGACTCCGAAACAAGTGTCCAGATAATGGACCTTCTCAAGGAGATTTCGAAAGAAAAGCTTGTTGTTATGGTTACTCATAACCCCGAGCTTGCCGATGAATATTCAACAAGAATCATCCGCCTCGTTGACGGCAGCATTGTTGATGACACTAACCCTTATTCAACAGAAGATATTGAAAAACAGCAGAAAACAAAGGCAGAGAAGAAGTCGGAAAAAAAAGAGGCAAAGAAAAACAGAAAGCCTTCGATGTCCTTCTTCACCGCTCTTTCACTCTCACTCAACAACCTGATGACCAAAAAGATGCGTACCTTCCTCACCTCATTCGCAGGAAGCATCGGCATCATCGGCATCGCCCTCATCCTTTCTCTTTCAAGCGGATTCCAGGCATATATTGATTCCATTCAGCAGGAAACGCTCACCTCGTATCCCATCATGATTGAGAAAACAGCAATGGATATGAACGCTATGATGGGCAGCATGACCGCTACGGTTTCAGGCGAAATAAATCACGGACGCGACAAGGTTTATTCCAATTCTATGGCTTCAAGCATGATGGAATCCTTCTCCTCCGAAATCTGGCAGAACGACCTCAAATCCCTCAAAGAATACCTTGACAGCGAGGCTTGCACCATAGATGACTACGCAAGCAGTATTCAGTATACTTACGGCGGTAAACTCAACATCTTTTCACCCGACTTTACCAACGGCATCAATCAGGTTTACCCCAGCCCGATGATTTCTATTATGGAATCGATGATGGGAAGCATCAACACCGGCGGAATGCAGATTGACACTTCCATGATGGCAAGCATGGAAAAATATATGAACTCCTGGCAGGAGCTTATTGACAATCAAGCGCTTCTCAACGACCAGTATGAGCTCATCAAAGGAAGCTGGCCTCAGGCATATAACGAAGTGGTTCTTATTATCGACAAAAACAACGAAATCAGCGACATTGCAATTCAGGGTCTCGGTCTGACAACTCAGGAAGAGATGATGCAGGCATTTATGGCTATGCAGAACGGCGAAGAAATCAAAGCCAAGACCTTTGAAATCGAATATGACGAAATTCTCAGCAAAACATTCAGAATCGTTCTTGAACCCGATTATTTCGCTTACAATGAAGAAACAAAAACCTGGGACGATATGCGCGGTGACGAAGAATACATCAAGAATCTCGTCAATAACGGCGAAGAAATCAAGGTTGTCGGCATTGTAAGACCCTCGGATGATTCACTTATGGTAACCGCAACGGGTGCAATCGGTTACACACCGGCACTTACAGAACACGTAATTAACGAAACAAACAACTGCGAAATCGTAAAACAGCAGAAAGCAAACCCTGATGTTGACGTTTTCACAGGAATTCCCTTCAACAAAGAGGACAGAATTCCCGTCAACAGCAAGCCTGCATCTGCAGCACCCGCGGCATCAGGCGTTTCGCTTGACCCGCAGATAAACACATCGGAATTCACTCCCCTTTCAGATACTCCTCAGGCAAGCTCAATGAAGCTTTCGGGCAACAACAAGCTTATTGCAACACCCACCGCAACAGCAACGGGTATGCCCGATTTCAGCCAGTTCCCTGCTGTTTCCGAAGAAGAAATCTATGCATCAATCGACAGCACTTACAGCGGTGCAGAAGCTGAAAAAATGAAGCGCACGGTTGAGCTTATGCTCAAAACCGTTCTCTCCATCAGCGAAAGACGAGAGCTCGTCGGCTATCTTGATGAGATGCTTGAAGGTCAGGAAATCGAGGGTATGGGTCAGATAAGCGGCGAACAGGCACTGACCTTCCTCCAGATGATGGATAAAACCACAAAGCTCAAGATGCTCAATGCAATTATGAGCGGCGAGTTCGCTCCCACCACTCCTCCCGCAGGCGGTAACGATACCCCCGACGAACCCGCAAAACCCTCCGAAGGCGGCGAAGAAAATCCGGCTCACACTCCTGAGCCGGAACCCGAACCCGAACCCGAACCCGAGCCGGAACCTGAACCCCTCGCAGCAAGCTACGAAGAAGCTCTTGCTCTTCTCGGTGTTGCAGACCTCGATACTCCGCAGTCAATCTATATTTATCCCGTCGATTTTGAAGCAAAGGATTATATCTCCGGCGAAATCGAAAAATATAACACAGCAAAAGAAGTTGAAGGAAAATCGGACAGTGCAATCAAATACACCGATTATATCGGCCTTCTCCTCTCTTCTGTAACAACAATAATCAACATTATTTCCTATGTTCTTATCGCATTTGTTGCTATCTCGCTTGTTGTTTCTTCGATTATGATTGGTATCATCACTTATATTTCCGTTCTTGAAAGAACAAAGGAAATCGGTATTCTCAGAGCCATCGGTGCATCTAAGAGAGATATTTCAAGAGTATTCAATGCAGAAACGCTCATTGTCGGATTTGTTTCCGGTGCGATTGGCATCGGCTCAACGCTTCTGATGATAATACCCATCAATGCGCTTATTGAGCATTTCACAAAACTCCCCAACATTGCACAGCTTCCCACAGACGGCGCAATTGCTCTTGTTATTATCAGTATGACTCTCACATTTATTTCAGGTCTTATCCCCTCAAAGATTGCTTCGAGAAAAGATCCCGTAGTTGCTCTCAGAACAGAATAATAATTAAAGCAACAACCCCCTGCCGATGGCAGGGGGTTGTTTATTTATGTTTGTTATTAATCTTTGAATGTAAGACATCCTACGAAGCCGACTGCGGAATCCTTGGTACCCTTTGCATCGCATTCAGCAAATGAGGCATCACCCGAATTTGTTGAACCTGCAACAAAGATGGATTCGCCGTTTGTGCAAACTGTTTTTGCGTTGTCTGCTCCCGAACCGTTGAAGATATAAATATCTCTCTTTGCTGAAAAATCTGTGATGATGTAAACAAACGCATCGTAGTCGCCTGTGCCGGGCATCATAGCAAAGTCTCTGTTAGTTGAGCTTGTGTATCCCGAAACAGCAAAACCGCCTTCAATCTTTACAATGTCGGTAATCATTTCGGTTTCAAAGCCTACAAGCGGGCAGGTCCAGCCGATAACGCCTTCGCCGTTTGCATCGCCGTTGGGATTAAGCTTTACAAGCATACCGTCTGATGTACCGGTGCTGCCTGCATTATACATACCTTCAAATGTACCTTCTGTGTTGCCGTATCTGCCTGAAGTGTACTGACCTGCAACAACACATCCGCCGTCTGTTGTAACCTCAATAGCGAGAAGAGAAGTTTTTCCGGTGCCGTAAATAGTCTTATACCATTCAAGTTTACCCGAAGGAGTAAGCTTGAGTACTACTGTTGATTTAGAAACCGACTTATCTGTATCTGAAAGAAGCTTATCGCCGTAATATGCAACGTCTACACAGTCAACGGCCGCATAAACACTTCCTGCGTTGTTGACCGCGATATCACGGACAACGATACCTTTGGTAGAGTTAAGAACCGAACGCCATTCAATATCGCCGTTCCTGTTGCATTTATAAACAAAGCTCTTGCGGACATTAGGTGTGTTAAGACCGTCCATATCGCCGTCAACCGATTCGGTGTTTCCGCCGATAAGATATCCGCCGTCAGGAGTTGCTTCGATAGAATAAATCATATCACTTGAGCTGCCGCCGTAAATTCTGATGTTGCCGAGAAGGTCGCCCTTTGAATTGAATTTTGCAACAATAGCTTCAACTGTGCCGGGGCACTTAAATTCGCCTGCACCGTTAAGTTCGCTTGCAGTTGTGTAACCGCCTACCGCAATTGTTCCGTCGGTAAGAACTGCAACAGACTCAAACTGAGTTGTTTTTGTGCTGCCGATAATCTTTGTCCACTGGAGCTTGCCGTTCTTGTTGTACTTTGCAACAATTCCTGATGCAACGCCGCCATCGTCAATATTGCCCGTTGCGCTTGCATATGTAATACCTACTGCTACAACGCCGCCATCGTTGGTAGCCGCACTGTCAACAAAAATTTCGTTGGATGACTTTTTGAGAGTTACTGTCCAATCTCTTGTTGATGCGGGAATTCCGGTTGTTACCGGAGCCATGGGAGCAACTGTTCCGGGAATCGGAGTGGGTTTATAGACAGATGTTGTTTTGGGAACCGGCTTTGTTGTTTTGGGAGGATTGGTCTGCTGAGCCTTTGTTGTTTTTGCGTTATTCTGTGTTACAACAGGCGCCTTTGTTGTGGGTGCAGGTTTGATTGTTGTAACAGGCTTTGCAATAACGATTTCATTTTTCTGAGTTGCTTCCTCATTATCTTTTGTTACGGGAGGTCTTGTAGCAATAATAAGTCCTTCGCTCTGAGCAACCTGAGAAAGTCTTTCGAATTCCTCATCGGAAAGATTGCTCGGGTCCTTAACAGAAGCCTTTGTCATAAGCTGATTGATTTCATCCTGAGAAGCTTCGGTTGTGACCATCTCTTCTTTTTTGATAACGGTGTTGCCGCTACTGTCTTTTTCAACAGTAAGACCTTCGTTTGTAGCGTGCTCCTCAACTTTTTCGAGCTGTTCGGGAGTAAGGGTGTTGAGATCGCCGTTCCAGTTTTCGTCAAACTCATCGCCAAGTGCATCTTTAACAAGGTCAACAAGCTCAACCTTGCCGATTACCACCGGCTCATATACATAATCCGCAATTCCGGGAGTCCATGTGTTATTGGGCGCAAGAGTCTGGTTTGTTACATCCTCGTTCTTATCCTTGACGCTGCATGCGGCAAAAGTTGAAAGAACAAGCATTACGCACATAACAACACACAGAATACCTGTGAATCTCTTTTTCATTGAATAGTCCTCCTATTATATATTAATAGCAAATATATGCTATCATAAATTTGTTTCAAAATCAACTGTTTTTATTTGTAAGTAATAAAAATTCATAGTAAATTTAAAAAATGGCTTCAAATTTTTCATCGATTAATATATAATAAAGTTCGGTGATACAAGGAGTTGATTTTTATGAACGAAAGAGAAATTGCTCTTCTTGCGGTTGATGCGCTTAAAGCGAAATATCCCGACAGTCTTTGCTCGCTTAACGCAGAAAATCCCCTGCAGCTGATTATTGCCACCCGACTTTCGGCGCAATGCACAGATGCAAGGGTTAATCTTGTTACTCCGACTCTTTTTGATAAATACAAAACCGTTGAGGACTTCGCTTCAGCGGATGTTGCAGATGTTGAAGAAATCATTCATTCCTGCGGATTTTTCAGAGCAAAAGCAAAGGATATCGTTGAGATGTGTAAAAAAATGATATCCGATTTCGGCGGAAACGTACCCGATAATCTTGATGACCTCACGAGCCTACCGGGTGTCGGCAGAAAAACGGCAAACCTTATTATGGGCGACGTTTACGGCAAACCCGCCGTTGTTGCGGATACTCATTTAATCAGAATTTCAAATCTGCTGGGTCTTGTTTCAACAAAAGACCCGTTTAAGGTTGAAATGAAGCTGCGTGAACTTCTTCCTCCCGAGGAAAGCAACGATTTCTGCCACCGCTGTGTGCTTCACGGCAGAGATACCTGCGTTTCGGGCAGACCGAAATGCGCTGAATGCGTTATGAACTCTTTCTGTTCCCACGCATTAAATAAATGACGTTAACAAAAAAACAGTGCCGCTCAAAACTGCTCCCGCACAAGCAGCGGCGCTCATACTCAGTGCAAGCCTGATTCTGTTTTTCTTAAGCCTTGCGGCAGGCGGCATACCTGCACTCTGAGCAATAATTGATGCCCTCTCCTTGAGGTCACCCTCGCTGACAGCAGAGTACTCCGGCTTAATAAAAAACAGCACTTTTTCAAAATATTCGCACTGTGTCTGCGTTATTTCCACAACTTGTCTGTTAACTCCCTTAATCAATTCCCAGAACCCCTTTTATTTTATTTCTTTGTTATTTTTGGCACGGAACAGCTTGTTTATTCTGACAAAAAGCTAATAAGAATATACAATCAGTATAACTAACTTTTCAACCCCAAAAGTGGATAACCGTGTGGAAAAGGTGTATAACTCGGGTTAAAAACGGCTGAAAACATAGGTTTTACCGCGTGGAAAACTTTATTTTTCCATATTAGAATATACAAAAGGTTGTACATTCTTTACAAAACGTCGTTATTTGTCGATAAAATTATAGCAATTTTTTTGCTTCAAAAACCATAATATTACAGATTGGAGAATCATATGATTGCCGAAAAAAATTACATAAAAAACGGTGAAAATATCGTCGTTGACATCCCCTGTTTTGATGTCGGTCTGTCTCTCGACTGCGGTCAGGCTTTCCGTTGGTCAAAGAACAATGACGGCACCTGGCACGGCGTTGCATTCTCCACTCCGCTAACCCTCCGGCAAACCGAAACCGGCGTTGAATTCATCGGGGTAACCGAAGATGAATTCGAAAAAATATGGATACCGTACTTCGACCTTGATCGTGATTACGATAAACTTTGCGAACGATTCAAGAATGATAAACAGCTGAAAAAAGCCGTAACGGAATGCTACGGAATCCGCCTTCTGCGTCAGGAGCCGTGGGAAGCTCTCTGCTCGTTTATTATATCCCAGAATAACAACATTCCGCGAATCAAAGGCATCGTTGATCGCCTTTGCCGTCTGCTGGGCGAGCATCTCGGAGAGGATGATTATGCTTTTCCGACTCCCGAAAAGGTTGCCGAGGCGGGAATAGACGGTCTTGCGCCGATAAGGGCGGGATTCAGAGCAAAATATATCATCGATGCCGCAAAAAAAGTGGCAAACGGAGAAATAAATTTTGAAAAAATACTTCTGCCCGAAACAAGTATTGATGAGGGCAGAGATGAACTGATAAAAATCAAGGGTGTGGGAGAAAAGGTTGCGCAATGCACTCTTCTTTACGGATGCGGCAAGGTTGATGCTTTCCCGATTGACGTGTGGGTCAAACGTATACTTGCTGAAGATTATCCCGACGGACTTCCCGAATGCATAAACGGAGTTCGCGGCATCGCACAGCAATATCTCTTCCATTGGAAAAGAACACAGTAAACAAAAAAACCGCCTGAAATCAATCAGGCGGTAATTTTTATGTAATTATCAATCTTCTGCGTCTGCCTTAGCTTCTGCAATAACCTTCTGTGCAACGGGTTCGGGAGCTACTTCATAGTGATCAAAATCAAAGAAGAAATAGCCTCTGCCGATTGTAACAGAACGGAGAACTGTTGCAAAATCGCCCATTTCAGCCATGGGAACTTCAGCTACGAGTTCCTGCATCTTGGGATCATCCTCGCAGGGACCCATACCGAGAACGCGGCCGCGTCTCTTGGTGATGTCGCCCATGATATCGCCGAGATTGTCGCCGGGCATATAAGCCTTAAGTGAACCGTAGGGCTCGAGGAGCTTGGGAGCTGCGCCGGGCATACCGTTCTTATATGCGATAATAGCAGCCATCTTGAATGCCATTTCGTTTGAGTCAACGGGATGTGATGAACCGTCATAAAGAGTTGCTCTCAGACCAACAACGGGGTAGCCTGCAAGAGGTCCTCTGAGGATAGCTTCTCTGAGACCCTTTTCAACAGCGGGGAAGAAGTTCTTGGGAACTGAACCGCCGACAACTCTCTCAGCAAATTCGAAATCTTCTGTGGGGATGGGTTCGAATTCAATCCAAACGTCACCAAACTGACCGCTGCCGCCGGACTGTTTCTTGTGACGGCCCTGAACAGCAACCTTCTTGCTGATTGTTTCTCTGTATGCAACCTTGGGAACTGTAAGGTCAACTTCAACGCCGAACTTTGTCTTGAGCTTTGTAACAACAGTGTCAAGATGCTGCTCGCCGAGACCGGAGATAATCTGTTCCTTAGTTTCTGTATTTGTATAGTAGTTGATTGTAAGGTCTTCTTCTGCAAGTCTGTTGAGACCTGCTGCAACCTTATCTTCTTCGCCCTTCTTCTTAGCCTTAACAGCCATGGGAAGGCAGGGAGCGGGGAAGTTTACGCCCTTGAGCTTGATATCTGACTTGGGAGCGCAAAGTGTGTCGCCTGTCTTGAAGCCTGAAAGCTTTGTAATGATACCGATATCACCGGCAAGGATAGCCGATGCTTCTTCCTGCTTGCCGCCCTTGGGGAAGAGGAGCTTACCCATTCTTTCGGTTTCGCCTGTTCGCTCGTTATAAGCAGGTGTGTCGGGAGTAATCTTACCCGAAATAACCTTGAAATATGACATCTTGCCAACGAAGGGGTCAGCAACGGTCTTGAAGCAGATAGCAGCAAGAGGTGCGTTTTCATCGCAGGTAACGTCTGCTTCTGATGCAACGGATGCTGCATCGGGAGCGGACTGAACGATACAGTTATTGATAAGGTCAACAGCTTCAAGCTGATAACCTGAGCAAGCAAATACGGGGCAGATATCGCCGGCAAGGATACCTTCCTTAAGACCTCTGTCGATTTCTTCATCGGTAAGGGGCTCGCCGTCAAAGAATTTCATCATAAGCTCTTCGTCTGCACTTGCAACAGCTTCGATGAATGCTTCCTTCATTCTGTTGGTTCTTTCATCGTTTTCGGGCATGGGAGCATCCGAACGCTTGCCGTCTTTATATGAGAAAGCTTCGTTTCTTGAGAAGTCAACATATGAAATAACCTTATCGCCTTCAACATAAGGAACAACAACAGGGCAAATCTTGTTGCCGTATTCTTCCTGAAGTGAATCAAAAGTCTTATAGAAATGAGCATTTTCAGCGTCGCACTTTGTGATAGCGAACATCTTGTTGATGCCTCTGTCGGTAGCTGCCTTGTATGCCTTTTCAGCACCGACGTCAAGTGTGCTGCCCGATGCAAGAACGATAAGAACTGCGCCTGCTGCACGCATACCTTCGCTGACACCGCCTGCAAAGTCGAAAAGACCCGGGGTATCGATAATATTAATCTTTGTATTTTTCCATTCAAATGAAGCAATAGCTGATGCTATTGAACACTTTCTTCTCTTTTCTTCAGCGTCAAAGTCGAGAACGGTGTTGCCGTCTGCAACTCTGCCGAGTCTGTCAGTTGCGTTGGAAATATAAAGCATTGCCTCAGCAAGTGTTGTTTTGCCTCGTCCGCCATGACCGGCAAGCACGATGTTTCTGATGTCTTTTGCACTATAGGATTTCAAGAAAAGTTCCTCCTTTATATCTTCCGTAGCGGTGCACTCCGCCGCGGTATGAAACTTAATATTGACGATTTAAAGCGCCATATTAAATAGGATTATATCACAAAAGTTTTCCCATTTCAATTGTTTTTTTGTTGTTTTTTATGAAAAATCAATATTTTTTCAAGATTTTTTGCGCAAAATTCACTTTTTTACAGGATTATTCTGCGAATTTACACCGTTTTCTTCATCATTTTTGTCGATTTTGTTTCTTGCGGTCCAGACGTGGATAATTCCCTCTTCGTTAAGTACCTTTACCATAACAAAGGTTATCGGCAGCGCAAACAGACCAACAACGCCGAATATCTGGAGTCCGAGATACATACCCGCAAGAGTTGCGATGGGTGGCAGGCCGACATTCATCGCAACAAGTCTGGGCTCGAGAATCTGACGGATAACCGTTATAAGTCCGTAAAGAACAAGCAGACCGATTCCGAGTCCGATGTTACCGTTAAAGAAGCTGATAATCGCCCACGGAACAAGAACCGTACCCGTTCCGAACACGGGAAGAATATCGAGGAGTGCAGTGCATATTGAAATTGCAACAATGTATCCGCCCTCATAAACACCGATTAGTTTCAGCACATTAAGACCGATTGTCACTTCGCAGAAAGTCACAAAAATAATTGTTGCATATGCTTTTATCATTTTTCCGATAACATCGCCAAAAAGTCTCTTTGTTTTAATAATCGTCTTTTCGTGCTCTTCGGAAATATTGTTTTTTATAAGCTCAGTCAGGCTATCATAATCACACGTTACGAAGAAACACGCTATAATGCTTATTAGAGTAGCAGTTAAAATTGCGGGAATATGCTTTGCAGTTGAAAGAAGCCCTCCGAGCGGTGTTGTTATCAAGGAAAGATCCATCTCCGACACACTGAAACCCTCGCCTTCGGCAGGACCGCCCTGCTCAACATAAATAAGAATGTTATCGATGAATCCGCCGATTGTATCTGCAAGAGAATTTTCAATCGAATCCGGCAGGAATGCAAGATGACTTATAATCCAGCTTTCCGCCGATTTTATAAACTCGGGCAAATCGTGAAGCCTTTCATAAAGATATGAACCAAGTCCTTTGAATTCGCTGACAAGACGGTAACCGACAAGCACTATCGCCGTTACAATCAGCGATAGAATCAAAAACACCGACACTGCACCGACTATGCCTCTTTTTATTTTCGTTTTATTTGAAATGGCTCTGATAGGTTTCTGAAGAAACAGCGCAACAAAAAATGCAATTATAAACGGCGCCGTTATCCAGAATGCATATTTCAAGAACACATAATAGAGTAAAAATATGACTGAAAAATATGCAATGTTGATTAATTTATTCTTTCTTTTTTCCGCTAAATTCATTTTTTATCCCTCCTGAACGTCTTAGTGTTGTTCAACAGACGTCCAATATAGATTTAGTTTACACCTTTTTAATACAAAACGCAATTATTGTTATAAAAAATATACAAAAATTTAATAAAGTTAAAAATAGGTCTTTATTATTTCAGAATAATGTGATAGAATAAAATTCAATAACTTTGTTTTCTACTTTACATAAAAGGAGCGCTATATATGTATGTTGCTATAATGGGATACGGCGTGGTTGGTTCGGGCGTTGCAACCCTTCTTAAGAAAAACCACGAGCATATCGTCAAAAAGAGTATGCAGAGCGAAATGGAGCTTAAGTATATTCTTGACCGCCGTACCTTCCCCGGCGACCCCTACGAGCATCTTCTCATAACCGATTTTTCAAAAATCGTTGAGGATGACGAGGTTAAGATTGTTGTTGAAACAATGGGCGGACTTCATCCCGCTTATGAATACGTGCTTGCAAGCCTCAAGGCAGGCAAAAATGTTGTTACCTCAAACAAAGAGCTCGTTGCAGCAAAGGGCTGTGAGCTTCTTAAGGTTGCGGATGAAAACAACGTTAACTTCCTCTTTGAAGCAAGCGTAGGCGGCGGTATTCCCATCATCCGTCCCATCAGCCAGTGCCTTGCCGCAAACGATATCGACGAAATCGCAGGTATCCTCAACGGCACAACAAACTTTATTCTTACAAAAAT